>CAJQNP010000142.1 GCA_905479705.1 uncultured Gammaproteobacteria bacterium | reverse complement strand
TAATGACGCAGGTACCCTGCAGGCCGTTGGTGATGGCGACAGGCCGGCCGCGCCATTCAATATGATCATGCTGCTCGATGGAAGCAAAAAAGGCGTTCATGTCCACCAGCGCGATGGCGCGAGGCCAGGTTGCAGGTGGGTGATTGTTAGATTTCATCAATGTTTTTCAGGGCAGGTGTGTCAATGCTGAGTACTGTGATTATATACAGTATTTTTGGAAAGATAGAGCGGGGCTGGCTGGGTAGTCTGTGAGCCTGGGTACGTGATCGGCGGCAAGGCCTGTGTGCTAGTATTAGCTAACGATTAAAACAGGAAAATTAAATGGAATTCGGGAAGAAGTTGTTACAGGAAGTAAGCAGAGACGTCGAACTAGAGCAGGCTGGTATGCGGCTGTTGTTGGTTTTTAGTGGCGTCTTGTACACAGTATTTCTGGCGTTAATGGGCAAGTTGGAAGGTGGTTTCTCCCACCCTGTTATTGTATTAGGTGCGAGTTACACGGTTTTCTCTCTCATTATCATTGTTCAGACCTATCTATATCCAGATGGTGCTCGGTGGAGACACACTGCATATATGGCATGCGATGTTGCACTCGTATGTGTTTTGCTTTACCTGTTGGGTGAGTATGGTGTCCCATTTTTTGCTGTGTATCTTTGGTTGACGGTGGGTAATGGATTTAGGTATGGGTATAAGGAGTTAAACCTTTGCGCGATAATGTCATTAACCGGATTTATTATCGTTGTTAACGTTACCCCATTTTGGGATGGGGAGTTACTTTTTACGATAATGGGCATTATTTTGCTGTCTATCATCCCAATGTACGTCGCAATCATGCTGAAAAGGTTGCAGGAAGAAAAAGAAAAGGCCGAGCAGGCGAACCGGGAGAAATCCCGATTTCTGGCCAATGTCAGCCATGAGATCAGGACGCCGTTGAACGCGGTGGTTGGTTTCAGCAGTGTGCTCGAGCGGGAAACTGACCGGAAAAAACAGGCGAAGCTGGCATGCAGCATCCGGGATGCATCAGCGAGTCTCATGTCTCTGGTCGAGGGTGTCCTGGATTTTTCCAGAATTGAGGCCGGGCATGTGGAGATTAATTCCGAGCCACTGGATCTGCATGACCTGGTTCACTCGGTTGCAGGGATGTTCTCGATGCAGGCAGAGCAGTCAGGTATCCAGTGTGTCACGGATATCGATGCTGCCTTGCCGCAGCATGTGACTGGCGATATTGATCGCTTGCGGCAGATACTGGTCAACCTCATGGGTAATGCCGTCAAATTTACCACCGAGGGTGAGGTGCGGCTCAGGGTTGGCAGGCTGTCTACCGAGGCCCATGGAGAGCAGATTCAGTTTGAAGTGATTGATACCGGGATCGGTATCCCCGGACCTGTGCAGTCGCGCATCTTCGAACGTTTCCTGCAGGCCGATGATTCCGTGCATCGTCGCTACGGGGGCACCGGGCTCGGGACGGCGATCGCAAAACGGCTGGTTGACCTGATGGGCGGGCAGATTGGTGTCGAGAGCGAGGAGCACAAAGGCAGCCGATTCTGGTTTCGTATCCCGTTCCTGGCCGCTCAGGGTGCCGACGGCAGCGTAACAGATTCATGCGACACCCTGCAGGGAGACGTCAGCCTGCCGCAGGAAGAGCGCAACCGCTTGAATGTACTGGTCACCGACGACTGCCGTCTGAACCGGCGGGTGATGAAGGCCATGCTGGACGACATTGGCGTGGATTCCGATTTTGCTTCATCCGGGCCGATGGCGCTGGAGAAATTGCGTGACAGTGCCTATGATCTGCTGGCGCTGGATATCCAGATGCCGGGTATGTCGGGCTTTGATGTCATCGAGTTGTACCAGTCACGCAATACGACCGGCAAGCTGGTCCCGATTCTGGTGGTCACAGGTGACGCCACTGCCGAAATCTATGACCGGTGCGATGAACTGGGCGTATCGCAGTTCCTGCTCAAGCCGGTGGATCCTGAGAAATTACGCCATGCACTGGCCACCCTGGTGCCCGCGGCTGGTTGTGAAGCCAGTCCCGGACTTGCCTGATACCCGTCGGCCGGCGCATACGATAGAATCTCCCTCCTTGTTAATCGAGTGACAGCTGTGATGAGCACAAAGACACGTTTTGCGCCCAGTCCGACCGGCTACCTGCACGTCGGCGGGGCGCGTACAGCCCTGTTTTCCTGGCTGCATGCACGCAAGCATGGCGGCAAGTATGTATTGCGTATCGAGGATACCGACCTGCAACGTTCCACGGCCGAGTCCATCAATGCCATTCTGGAAGCCATGACATGGCTTGGCCTTGATTACGACGAGGGTCCGTTTTACCAGACAAAGCGATTTGATCGTTACAACGAGGTCATCGACGAGTTGCTGGAGAAGGGGCTTGCCTACCGCTGTAACTGTTCAAGGGAACGGCTGGATGAGTTGCGCGAGGGGCAGATGCAGCGCAAGGAGAAGCCCCGCTATGACGGTCACTGTCGTGGCCAGTTTGTGCCGGACGACGCACCGCATGTCATCCGTTTTCGAAATCCGCCGGAAGGTAGTGTGATCATTGATGACCAGGTACGTGGCAAGATCGTCTTCCAAAATGACGAGCTGGACGACCTGATCATTCGCCGCACCGATGGTTCTCCAACCTATAACCTCACCGTCGTCGTTGATGATCTCGATATGGGTATCACGGATGTCATTCGCGGTGACGACCACGTCAACAACACCCCGCGACAGGTCAATATCCTGCAGGCGCTCGGCAAGACACCACCGCGCTATGCCCATGTACCGATGATCCTGGGTGACGACGGTTCGCGCCTCTCCAAGCGTCACGGGGCGGTCAGCGTCATGGAGTATCGTAACCAGGGTATTCTGCCGGAAGCCCTGCTGAATTACCTGGTACGGCTTGGCTGGTCACACGGCGACGAAGAGCTGTTTACGCTCGACCAGATGGTCGAACTGTTTGATATTGCCGACGTCAACAAGGCGGCCTCGGCATTCAATACGGAAAAACTGCT
Source organism: uncultured Gammaproteobacteria bacterium (assembly GCA_905479705.1). Taxonomy (GTDB): domain Bacteria; phylum Pseudomonadota; class Gammaproteobacteria; order UBA9214; family UBA9214; genus UBA9214. Next base: position 2,547 of record CAJQNP010000142.1, on the reverse strand, counting down.
GTGGATCAATCAGCACTATATAAAGAAAGCGGATCCCACCCATCTTGCGCGTCTGCTGAGTCCGCACCTGGGTGAGCTGGGCATTGACCCGGCTGGTGGCCCGGATCTCGTGGAGGTGGTGCGGGCGCAGCAGGAACGTGCCCAGACGCTGATCGAGATGGCCGAGATCAGCGAATTTTTCTACCGTGACTACGAGACGTTCGAGGAAAAGGCTGCGAAGAAGTACCTTCGGGCCGTTGCACTGGAGCCGCTCAGGATGATGCGTGAGCGACTTGCCGGGATTGATGACTGGGCAGGCGAGACACTGCACCAGGCGGTTATCGACGTGTCGGAATCACTGGAACTGAAAATGGGCAAGGTTGCGCAACCCTTGCGTGTCGCGGTTGTTGGCAGGGCAGCCTCGCCGGGTATTGACGTCACGCTGGAGCTGGTCGGCAAAGATGCCAGTTTGCGCCGCATTGACAGGGCACTGGACTACATTCATGCACGTATGGAAGAGAATGCAACATGAGCGATGAGGCGGCACCGACACCCGGTAATTTTATTCGTCATATTATCGAGGACGACATCAAGGCGAATAAACACGAGGGCAGGGTGGCAACACGCTTTCCGCCGGAACCAAACGGTTACCTGCATATCGGGCATGCCAAGTCGATTTGCCTGAATTTCGGTGTTGCGCTGGATTACTCCGGCAGCTGTAACCTGCGTTTTGATGACACGAATCCTCACAAGGAAAATATCGAATTTGTCGAGTCTATCCAGCAGGATGTTCGCTGGCTGGGTTACGACTGGGGCGACCGTCTCTTTTATGCCTCGGATTATTTCGAGCAACTGTATGAGGCGGCCAGCGAGCTGGTGCAGGCAGGCAAGGCCTATGTCTGTGACCTGACGGCAGAGCAGACGCGCGAATATCGCGGCACTCTCACCGAGCCGGGAACACCGAGCCCGTTTCGTGACCGCAGCGTCGAGGAGAATCTTGACCTGTTGTCACGCATGCGTGCCGGTGAATTCGAGGATGGAGTACGCGTGCTGCGCGCGAAGATCGATATGGCCTCGCCGAATATGAATATGCGTGATCCGACGCTGTATCGTATCCGTCACGGTGTTATCCACCACCAGACCGGCGAGTCCTGGTGTATCTACCCCATGTACGATTTCACGCATCCCGTTTCCGATGCGCTTGAAGGGATCACCCACTCGTTGTGTACGCTCGAGTTTGCCGATCACCGCCCGCTGTACGACTGGGTGCTCGATAATGTCAGCGTACCGTGCCATCCACAGCAGATTGAATTTTCCAGGCTGAACCTTGAATACACCGTGATGAGCAAGCGCAAGCTGACGGAACTGGTCGATGAAGGGCGCGTGGCAGGCTGGGATGATCCGCGCATGCCGACCATTGCCGGTCTGCGTCGTCGTGGTTACACACCGGAGTCGATCCGCGACTTCTGTACACGCATCGGGGTGAGTAAGTCGGAGAATACCGTGCAGATGGGTATGCTGGAAAACTGCATACGCGAGGACCTGAATGAGCATGCGCCGCGCCGCATGGCGGTGATTCATCCGCTGAAGGTCGTAATCACGAATTACCCGGAGGGACAGGTCGAGCAGCTGGACGTGGCAAACCATCCGCAAGACGAGTCACTTGGCAAGCGCACGCTCGCGTTTACAGGTGAGCTGTATATCGACCGGGAAGATTTCCGCGAAGAAGCACCAAGGAAATACAAGCGGCTGGTCAGCGGTGGTGAAGTGCGTTTGCGCAATGCCTATGTCATTCGTTGTGATGAGGTCATCAAGGATGCGCATGGCGAGATTATCGAGCTGCATTGCAGCTACGATAGCGCAACACTGGGAGCCAACCCGGAAGGGCGCAAGGTCAAGGGCGTTATTCACTGGGTGTCGGCTGTCCACGGTGTTGCTGCTGAAGTACGATTGTACGATCGTCTGTTTACTGCCCCCGCCCCGGATTCTTCAAAGGATGGCAGGGACTACAAGGACTTTCTCAACCCGGATTCCCTGCGCACCGTGACACACTGCATGGTAGAGCCGGCACTGGCCGGGGCTGAAGCCGGCGAGCGTTTCCAGTTTGAACGCGAGGGTTACTTCTGCGTAGACCCGTCTCCGGGCGAGCACGCGACGCTGGTTTTCAACCGGGTGGTGACGCTGCGTGACTCCTGGGCAAAAATCGAGCAACAGCAGAATCCGTGATGAGTTGCTATCTGGCGACCTTTCAGCCAGTTAAAGTGATTTGTTCGCGATGAATCGATGACTATTCCCTTGACAGCGCGGACAGCCTGACGTAAATTGCGCGCTTCGTTTTCGGGGCCATAGCTCAGCTGGGAGAGCGCTTGCATGGCATGCAAGAGGTCGGCGGTTCGATCCCGCCTGGCTCCACCAAACGACATGTTTCCTGTCCCCATCGTCTAGTCGGCCTAGGACACCGCCCTTTCACGGCGGTAACAGGGGTTCGAATCCCCTTGGGGACGCCATAAACAAGAGAGCCCGCTTGATGCGGGCTCTCTTGTTTATATCTCTTGAACAGGGGATGAG
>CAJQNP010000141.1 GCA_905479705.1 uncultured Gammaproteobacteria bacterium | reverse complement strand
ATGATCTGCTCGCGCAAGGAAGAGAAGATCATTCCGGCAAGTGTCGTCAGGCAGTTGCTGGATGACAAGGTTGCCGAGATCGAGGCCGCTGAAGGGCGCGAGATCTACCGTCGTGAAAAGATGCGGCTCAAGGAAGAGATCATTGTCGACCTGTTGCCGCGTGCCCTGACGCGTATCAGTAACCAGTTTGCCTACATCGATGTGCGCAACCAGTTGCTGATAGTTGACAGTGCCTCACCGGCAAAGGCCGAGACCCTGATCGGGCAGCTGCGCAATACCCTGGGGCGATTCCCCGCGACGCCGCTGAAGACCAACAACTCCTTGTCCGGGCTGATGACGCACTGGCTGGGTGAAGGGAGGACACCACAGGGCTTTGAGTTCGGTCATGAATGTGAGTTGAAACACCCGAACCCCGATGGTGGCATTGTCAGTTGCAAGAAGCAGGATCTTGAGTCCGGTGAGATTCAAAACCATATCAAGCAGGGCAAGCAGGTGGTCAAGCTGGCATTGCAGTGGCAGGAACGACTCTCCTGCGTGCTACACGAGGACCTGTCCATCAAGCGGCTGCGATTTGAAGACATCATCAAGGAAGCAGAAAGCGAGACCGAGGCCGACGACCCGGTAAGCCGCTTTGACCTGGATTTCTCCCTGATGGCCCTGGAGCTGGCGGCCTTCGTACCGGCGTTGCTCGAGGCGCTGGGTGGCGAGGCCGTGCCGGACGATGTGACTGTGCCAGGAACCACCGCTAGCAGTGCTGCTGTTACAGCTGAAGAACCACAGCCGGCCGTTGCCGAACTGGAACCCGCCTAGGCCGGGGGCTGGTTTGGCCACGTTACATCCGCAACTGGCAAACGACTGTCTGCTGCTCGGCCGGTTTGAACTTTGCAGGTTGTTGTTGATGCGCGATGCCAACTACCCGTGGTGCATCCTGGTACCTGATCGGGACGCTGTGACCGAGATACACCAGCTGTCTGAGGCCGATCAGCAACAACTGCTGCGGGAGTCGTCTCAGCTATCGAAGGCGATGGAGACGGTCTTCGCGCCGGACAAGCTGAACATTGCCGCACTGGGCAATGTTGTCGCGCAATTGCACATTCACCACATTGCCCGCTACCGCAACGACCCGGCCTGGCCGGCGCCGGTGTGGGGCAGGGTAGCGGCGCAGCCCTACACGGACGAGCTGCTCGGCACGACTGCACGGTCCCTGTTGGGCGGGCTGTCCGACGGGTTTACGCCTGATACAGGTCGGGTTAGCGAGGCGTAATCCGTTAAATATGATGACCGTCCCGGTCGAATAAATTCGATCCTGCAAGGGAATCCATGGGCTTTGCTAATGTGCGGGGTCGAATAAATTCGACCCTACAAGGGAATCCACGGACTTTGCTAATGCGCGGGGTCGGATAAATTCGACCCTACAAGGGAATTCATGGTCTTTGCTAATGTGTAGGGCCGAATTCATTCGGCCAGCCGTTGATGTCGACATCACCATGCGCGTCATACCGTCCCGGTCGAATGAATTCGACCCTACAAGGGAATCCACGGACTTGGTTAATGCGCGGGGTCGAATAAATTCGACCCTGTAAGGGGATCCATGGGCTTTGGTTATGCGTAGGGCCGAATTCATTCGGCCAGCGGGGGGGGGCTTCACCCAGGCGCAAAAAAAAACGGCGACCGAAGTCGCCGAAAACGTTGCGTGAGGGGGTAATAACCAATCGAAATCTAACCGATGCGTTCGGCGCGAACCTGTTGCCCCATCATCTGCGCCAGTACTTCAAATGAAGATGTGCGGTCTGTGTCATAGGAAACCAGCATGAGGTGAGGGCGTTTCTCGTTGAAGTGGGCATGAATTATCCCCTTCTTTGCAGCCAGGGCCTTCTCGATATTGCGGCGGGTGTTCTCGCCCAGGAAATTGTCCACGTGCATGACCATATCTGAAATGTGCATGATGTCTACTCCTCCGTTCGGCTGTAAATCATCTATCTGACAAGGTTGTTTACGGTGGCTGTGACGGCTTCCATGCCCCGCCAGTTCCGTGCAGTGAACGTTAAATAAATACCATACAAATGTCAATGGAAATATTCATAACCCCATGTATTAATTTAATTATTTGTCATTACACCATATAGTGTGCAGGGTATTTATAATCCATACAATATATAGGTGTTTGTGGCTGTAGCGAGGCGAGCGTTACTTGATCGGGCCGTGAAAACATTCACGACTCAATGAGGGAATGGCGGGGAGTGTAATCAGGCGCTGCGTGCCGAGCGCTTGCGCTCGTGTTCCAGCAGCAGCTTCTTGCGCAGACGTATGTGGTTGGGTGTGACCTCGACCAGTTCATCGTCGTCGATAAACTCCAGTGCCTGTTCAAGACTCATGCGAATCGGTGGCGACAGCTGGATGTTTTCATCCGTGCCGGCGGCGCGAACGTTGGTGAGTTGTTTGCCCTTTAGAGGATTGACGACGAGGTCATTTCCACGTGAATGGATACCGATGATCATGCCCTGGTAGACCTCTTCACCGTGGCCAATAAACAGTCGGCCGCGTTCCTGCAGGTTGAACAGGGCGTAGCCGAGGGCCTTGCCCGCACCATTGGCAATCAGCACACCGTTGATACGCTGACCGTAATCACCTGAACGCATCGGGCCGTAATGAGAGAATACGCTGTAGATAAGTCCGGTTCCCTGGGTGCCGGTGAGGAACTCGGTACGAAATCCGATCAGTCCGCGTGACGGCATGGTGTAGTCCAGTCGTACACGCCCCTTGCCGTCCGGGACCATGTCGGCGAGTTCGCCACCACGCTCGCCGAGCTTCTCCATGATGGTGCCCTGGTGCGTTTCCTCGACGTCGACGGTGACCTGTTCAAACGGTTCCTGCTGTTCGCCATCGACTTCGCGGATGATGACCTCGGGTCTGGAAACACCCAGCTCGTAGCCCTCGCGGCGCATGGTCTCGATGAGGATGGCGAGGTGCAGTTCACCGCGACCGGAAACGCGGAACTTGTCCGGGTCAGCGGTTTCCTCGACGCGCAGTGCGACGTTATGAATCAGTTCGCGTTCGAGGCGCTCGTTTATGTTGCGCGAGGTGATGTACTTGCCGTCCTTGCCGGCGAACGGCGAGTTGTTGACCTGAAAGGTCATGCTGACGGTGGGTTCATCAACGGTCAGGGCAGGGAGTGCCTCTAGATTTGCAGGATCACACAGGGTGTCGGAGATGTTCAGTTTCTCGATGCCGGTAAAGGCAATGATGTCGCCGGCACTGGATTCCGGGACCTCGATGCGTTCCAGTCCGAGAAAGCCGAATACCTGCCCCATGCGCGCGTTGCGCTGCTTGCCGTCCCGGTCGATCAGGGTGACGGGCATATTGGTGCGGGCCTTGCCACGGCTAATGCGACCGACACCGATCACGCCGACATAGCTGCTGTAGTCGAGCGAGATAACCTGCATCTGGAAGGGGGCATCCGGATCAACCTGTGGCGGCTCAACCTTCTCCACAATGGCCTCGAACAGCGGTGTCATGTTGTCACTGGGCTGGTCGGCCTCCAGGCTGGCGTACCCCTGCAGCGCGGAGGCATAGATAACCGGAAAGTCGAGCTGTTCGTCGGTCGCACCGAGACGGTCGAACAGGTCAAAGGTCTGGTCCAGTACCCAGTCGGGACGTGAGCCCGGCCGGTCGATCTTGTTGATGACAACGATCGGTTTCAGGCCGAGGCTGAAGGCCTTTTGAGTAACGAAGCGCGTTTGCGGCATCGGGCCTTCCACGGCATCAACCAGCAACAGCACGGAATCGACCATCGACAGGACGCGTTCCACCTCGCCACCGAAATCGGCGTGCCCGGGCGTGTCGACGATATTGATGCGGTAGTCGTTCCAGTTGATCGCGGTATTTTTCGACAGGATGGTGATGCCGCGTTCCTTTTCCAGGTCGTTGGAGTCCATCACCCGTTCCGGCGCGGCGGCGCGGTCACCCAGGGTACCGGACTGGCTGAGGAGCTGGTCGACGAGTGTGGTCTTGCCATGGTCGACGTGGGCGATGATGGCGATATTTCTGAGCTTGCTGATCATGAGGAATTCTGTAACCGTGGCGGCGGGATGTGCTTGAAAGGCCAGCGATTATACAGAAGCGGCGAGGGCTGACCAGCGACCTGTCAATGCCTGGCCGTGGCATGGCAGCCTGGGGATTCGTCTACTAAGCTGGTAGATACAGGAATGATAGGGATATCAGGATGATAGGCTTGCCATTCGCGACTGTAATCTGGTCGGCAGCCCTGTACGCTGTGCTGCTGGCCGTGCCCGTTCAGGCCAGTGAACAGGTCTCGCCGGTCTACCGGGTGTGTTTCAACTATGACTGCAACCGTTCCCAGGCCGTGCGCCTGTCGCCGCAGGAATGGCAGGTGGTCGTCAACCAGTTCCGCCCGGCTGCCGGGTCTGCTGGCGAGGAACGCGGCATGATACGGCGCGCCATTGCCGTACTTGAACACATCACCGGGACCAAGACACCGACGCACCGCGATCGCGGCGGCAATGCCATACCGGATAACAACCACGGGCAGATGGATTGCATTGACGAGTCAACCAACACCTCGAACTACCTGTCACTGCTGGAGGCGCACGGCCTGTTGCGCTGGCACAGTGCCGCTGAGCGGGCCTACCGCGCACCGTACTGGGTGGACGTGCACTGGGCGGGACAGATTGTCGAGGTGCAAACGCAGGATCGCTACGTGGTCGATTCCTGGTTCCTGGATAACGGTGAAATGCCCTATGTGCAGGCATTGAATGACTGGCTCAGGAAGGAACCGGTCGAGTAGGTAAATGACAGCTGATGATTTACCAGTAGGAGCGGCTTGCAGCCGCGAATCCTCCTGCTTTCCGGGGCACCCAACCTCCGGATATGCGATGGCTTGAGGAGAAGGAAGGTTAATCAGAAGGCGTATAACAGTCTGTTACGTCCCATCCAGAAATGGGAAAATTACTTACTACATTCCTTGTTCATTCGCGGCTGCAAGCCGCTCCTGCAAGTACGACAGGACCACGTGCTAATTCCCTCTGTCCTGCAGGTCCTCCTCGATAAACCTGAGCAGGGCCTCGTGCAGTGCCTCGCGCGGAAAGGCGTTCTGGTCCACGAGAATTTCACCGACGATATCATGGGTACGCGCGATGGGTACTGCGAGGGCCCAGTGGTCGGCGTTGAGATAGGTGATCAACGTGCTGTCGGGTATGAACTGGTCGTAGAAGATGACCTGGCTGTCATTGCGCGCATCCACCCGTGATATCTTTTTATAACTGCTGTTAAGTATCGACGAGATACGTTCAGGTTCCGGAAAGGTCATCAACGAATAGTAGGGTATCCCCTCGGGCAGGGTATGTTCGGCAAGCCACGCCTTGCGCGTGTCAGGCCGCAGATCATTCAGTGCACCTTCTTCGCTCGGCTTGCAGGTGGCGCCGGGGAAGTGCTGCAACATGTTGAGCTGGTCATCGCTCGCATCATTGGCCAGTGGTGAACCGCCCACCGAACCGGCTGCGCTGACCATGGCCGCCACGCGGTGGTGAATCTCCGGGTAGCTGACCAGGGCCTCGAGTACATCCGGTGCGCCCTTGGAGTAGCCGACCAGCACCAGGTCGGGCTGCGTGCCTTCCTGTGGCATTTCAAGAATGGCATCCCGTATCAGCCGCGCATTGAATTCGCTGCTGGACAGGCCATCGACATCCAGTGTCACCATGTCGTAGCCGTATTGCCTCAGGTGTTCAGGTATGGTGTCTTCCATTGCCAGCCATTCCGAGAAGCAGTCCCAGCCAATGCCCGGAACAAAAAACGTCGTCAGCTTGCGTTGCGCAGGGCCCAGACTTACAGCCTTACCCGTGCCGGCCGGCTCCTGGCCTACACGGGAGATTGCCTCATCACAACTGCGGTAGTCGGGGATGCTGTCCTTGCGCGCCTCGAGTACCTCGCAGAAGATTTCCCGAAAGCGTCCGCGCCGGTCCTGCTCGACGGTTTGAATGGCCGGCACCAACACCAGTGGTGTTGACGCGGTGGTGTAGGGCATGAGCGGCCTGGAGGCACAGCCAGTCAGTGCTAGCGCCGATAGTGAGGCCAGGCAAATACAGGCGCCGCGCATTGTCAGCGATATAACGCCGGACAGTGGACAGGCGACCGAATTACGGGACGGTTTGTTCATTGTTCTCCCTTGAGAGTTCCTCTGCGGCCTCTGCTTCCCGGCGTTCCAGCAGCGGCACCCAGTCTAGTATTTGTATATCGGAAAGGGACAAGGGGCGGGTGATAATAAACATGACGGCGCGCAGTCCATCAGTGTGATAGCGCTGGGTATCAAGGTGTTTGCTCATGTAGTCGGTAGTGACTGGCGGTATCCCGGCTACAAAGCCAAGCTTATCAAGGCCACCCGAATACATCATGTCCTGTGTCAACATGCTGCGTATTTCGTCGATGTCCGGGTGTAGCATGATGTTAGCGCTTTTGGCCTCTGTAAAACGTCCACCCACGGGCCGCCCGGCCTGGAGGAGCACGATGGGATCGCCCTGGTAACTGAACGGTGCCATCCATGCCCGCAACCAGACGGACGTGGCACCACCCTGGCCTGATTTGCGCATGACGAGGTCCGGAGGGCGACCGTAATAAATCTGTGTGGCGTCGACCGGTAACGGATTCTGACGGTAACCGCGACGCACCAGCGCCGAGGCAACATCAACCAGGTCGCCGATCAAGATGATATTGATCGGACTCTCTGTAGATTCGCTGGTACTGGAGGTGGTACAACAGGGTAGCTGTTCCAGTGCGTCGCGGAGTAATGCTTCACTCCCGATACTGTGTTGCATCGCGCTGTCTACGATGAGGTGTATGCCTTTCATCCTTTCTTCGTCCAGCTGTCCGGGGACAGGTGGAAACAGGGTGAACGGGTAGAGGGTCTGCTGTCCCAGCAGGTCAACATTCAGCACACGAGTTTGATAATGCGGGTTGGTGTATAGAAAGCCGCTGCGAGTTACGCCGGGCGGTACCGGGTTCTCGAAGCTCAGCTCATCGAAATGCTGATCTATCTGGTCGTTGTAAGTGCTGGAGAATTTCTTGTGGAAAGGCCAGGCGACTTCCAGCGGTGAAAAATAATCCGGATCCGTCCCTGAGGTCAGCAGCCAGAGTGTGTGCCTGGAATTATTGGCAACCTCTATCCAGACGGTTTGCACTCCTTGCTCATTGATGTTTACCCCGAAGAACTGCTCGTTCTCTGCGATGCTGAGCACGGCACCCTTGACCGTGACATCCCCGATCGTTTCTGTGATGGCACGTTCCTGCAATCTCGCATCATCAAGTTGCGTCGGCGCCTGCCAGCTGGCGCAGCCGGCTGTTGCAAGCAGCAGCAAGCCCGGCAGGGATTTGCAGGCTGACACTATGGTTTTCACCATGACTGTTTTCATGGTCTGATGTGGCCATGTTCTGCATCGATCATGCCGCCCACCTGGCCTTCCCACGGTAGCAGCTCGATATCCACGAGTGAGGTGGGTTGTTCATCGAAAATAAGTACGCCACGGATTCCCGTGGTGAAATACGGGTCCGTGGTCAGATTCTGTCGCGGTGCCTCGCGCGGTGCCTCGCCAACACCCTTGACGAAACCAATCTTGCTGAGATGCTGTGAGTAGGCAATATCCTGGACCAGGGCCACCAGTGCCTCGTCAACGTCGGGATCGATCTTGTGCGTGGTCAGGTAAGGCGAATGGATGGTCATCCGGGTGCCGATGTCACGACTGATTTGCCCGACCCACACATCCTTGCCGTGATAGTGTATCGGGCTGCGCCACAGTCGCAGGTGATTGCGCTGGTGGATGTTATCACGTGCCTTTTGCAGGGCCAGGTCCTGTGGCCTTCCGTATAGATAGAGTGGACTGACCGGTGAATAGCGGTAACGCTCACCGGATACCACCGAGTTGATCATCTTCTTCACTGAACCGACATAGGTTGCCTCGGTCGGATGCCAGCCACGGCGTATCAGCGCCGGAAAGGCGTCATCGCCACCGCCCACAATGATCAGGTTGAGCGGGTCGCCATTGCGGGTGCCCTTCTTGTTGGTTGCACAGCAGGGCAGGGCCTCGAGCGCGGCACGAAATTCTGCGTCATCGGTGAAGTTTATGGTTTTACCTTCGGCGAGGGCCTCTTCAATGACTGCTTTGTTGTCGATATAGTCGGCGCGAAATCCGGGTATATGGGCGAGAAACGAGACAGTCTTGAGGGTGTCATTACCGATCAGGTCAACCTCGATCATCTTGACGCCCTCATCGAGGTTGGTGAAGATGAATCCCGAAACCGTGGCGCCCGGCACGATCGGGTTCACGAAGGCCTGGTCGCGGAACCTTTGTTCCAGTTCCCAGTCAATACTGCCGTCGCGCTTCCTGTTGAATGCATCGGCGGCTTCAGTAGGCGTGAAATAGTTCGGGTCCATGCCGATGGACATGAGCCAGTAGGTCAGGTCTTCATTGTTTTCCACCTCGACCCAGACGGGCTGTATACCCTTGTTTGCCAGGGGGAAACCGAAGGCCGCTTTTGACTCGCCGGGTGACAGTGCGCTGGCAGAGACGCGGATACCACCATCGACCTCGGTCATCAGGCGGTGCATGTAATCAGTCGGGTCGCCTTCATCCAGCGCGCCCATAGACACGCAACCGGAAAGCAACAGTGCCAGCAGGCCCGTGGTCGGTAAAAAGCAGATGGTTTTGAAGCGTGTCATCCCTGTATGCCGGTTGTTTCCCAGAAGTATATTATAGTCACACACGACAACAAATTATGTTGGATATTGTTGTCGTGAGACATCGATCAGTTTTCAGGAGGGTGTGTGCTGGACAACGGGCAGCTGGACAGTTTCAGGCAGAAGCTCCTGCAGTTGCAGGCCGGGTTGTCTGAGCTGCAGGATACCGGTGACGAGGCTGCGAAGGTGGTTGAACTGGACCAGACCAGTGTCGGGCGACTGTCACGCATGGATGCCCTGCAGGGGCAGGCCATGTCCCGGGAACGCGGGCGACGCCGCGTGCTGGAGTTGCAGAAGATTGCCGCTGCCTTGCGGCGTATTGATGCCGGTGACTATGGCTACTGTCTCGCCTGCGACGAGCCCATTGCGCCGCAACGCCTGGCACTGGACCCTGCGGTGACACTCTGTATCGAGTGTGCCACTGCCAGGGAGTCTGGCTAGCGATTTCCCCCCGGGGGGATATACACCTGGCATTAACCCCGGGTTATCATGATGCCCATGAAAAGTCTGTTACTGGTTGCCCACGGCAGTCGCCGCGCGGCCTCAAATGACGAAGTGCGCCAGGTCGCCAAACGACTCGGTGGCGCGGTCAATGGCGCATTTGATCAGGTTGAATGCGCATTTCTGGAGCTGGCGGAACCGTCGATTCCGGATGGCATCCGTCGCGCCATCCAGTCAGGTGCAACACAGGTGATCGTGCTGCCGTATTTTCTCTCGGCTGGTCGCCATGTCGCAGAAGATATACCGCAAGAGGTCGAGATCGTCCGCAGGGAAAGTCCCGATATCGATATCACGGTGGCGCCCTACCTGGGTGCGGCTGACGGACTCACCGGTATCCTGTTGCAACAGGCGCAGGGTGAGCAGGATTCAACTACCTCGGCCAACTAGTTTGTAGGAGCGGCCTGCAGCCGCGAATTCGCGCTTGCAAAGCGCTCCTACAACACTAGGTGCTCTTTAGGTTCATTAATCAAGCGTGCTCTTCAGTTGATTCATACTTGTAGGAGCGGCTTGCAGCCGCGAATCGCGCTTGCAAAGCGCTCCTGCACTATGAGTTGTTCCTTCCGTTAATCAATACATCTACGGCGCTGATTTATTGCTCGTTACCGGCAAGCACACCGGTTGGTTGACCTGTAGGAGCGGCTTGTAGCCGCGAATTCGCGCTTGCAAAGCGCTCCTACAACACTAGTTACTCTTCTACTAAAAATGTGTTCGGTGCTGCTTGTTATTCGCTAGCCGTTGCATCCGTGGCTTCAGCTGCCCCTGTCCCTTCAGCAGCGTCTGTCTCTTCAGTAGCCTCCGTGTCTTCAGCAGGGGCGGCGGGATCGCTGGTTTCTTCGGCAGGCAAGCGGGCGATCACCTCGCTGGTAATGTCCAGGACGTCTTCTGACCAGAAAACCTGATTCTTTTTGAGCACAATCGTGGCCCCATGTTCTGTTGCCACCTGCTGAACGACAGGTGTGATGACGTCCATGATGGATTGTCTGAGCTCGCTCTTATCTTTATTAAGTTGCGAGTTTTCAGCCATGCGCGACCGGTTAAACTGCTGTTGTAACCGTTTCGTCATTCGTTGCAGCTCTTCTTCCTGTTCTTTCGAAGGGCTGTCCCCGAAGCTCGCCTTTTTGTCCTCAATCTCTTGCATATACTTGGCGCCCAGCTCTTTCATTTCAGCATTTATTCTCTTGGACTCTGCATCAGAGAATACCTTCAGGCGGTCGGCCATGTACACGGCTTGATTTGCCTCGAGCATGTTTATCACCACGGCCTGCGGCTTTGGCGGTTGCTGGTTACAGGCCGAAAGGGCGATCAATGAAATCAGTAGCAGGGAGAGGGTGGCGAATTTTCTGGTCATCATGGCTATGTCTTTCCTGTTGGCGTGAATTGTTGCCGCGTCATATTACCGCGATTAGCGCTGTTTTCAAGGCAGGTCGGGCATGTGGCCAGGGGTGGCGCCAGCTACGGGTCAGCACGCCTTGCGCTAACGGCAAACACCGGGTCCGAAAACGCCTGCTGCTGGGCATACTTGTCGTCTTCGGGGCGCGGCAGCCCGTGCACGGTTTCCGTGCTGACGGCGCTAAAGCAGCCGGCTGCACGGATAACGGCCTGCACCATGGCGAGGCGTTCAAAGGGGTGCAGTTCTGTCCACAGGCTGATTACCTTGGTGGGAAACCAGCGGTCAGAGAAGGTGACCAGGACAATGCCGCCGGGTTTCAGAATGCGGCCGAGTTCACGAAACACAGCGACCGGCTGGACCAGGTATTCCACCGAGACGGTACAGACCACGGCGTCAAACAGGTTGTCTGTGAACGGTAAACGCGTATTTGCATTGACATCGTGGGTGACACGTTCGGAAAGTTGCGGATTCCTGTCCAGTTCCCCGGTGTTCATGCCGAGCCCCGTGACAGACAGGTCCCCGATATCTTCCGGCAGATGTGACACCCAGCTGCTCATGAAGTCGAGTACCTTCATACCCGCTGCCAGGTTGTGCCGGTAGAAATCCGTGATCTGTTCGATCGCGGTACGATCGATGTGCTGAACCAGTCGCATGCTTTCATAGAATAGCCCGTCACTGCGGTTATCCATCCGGTCCAGAGTGTCGCTGTCCAGGTAGTTGCTCTCATCTGACGGGTAGACCTGCTCAAGCCCGACGCCTGATTTCATTGCATCCAGGGCGATATCATTGCAGCGGCCACCGTGTTCGCTGGCAGGGCCGAGTCGGTCGACAATGCGTGCCGCGACCGTCAGGGGTGAGCGTGACAGCGGATGGTTCAGGTCAACAGTCACGCTGTCATCAGCCATTGCGCTGATGCGCAGTGGCTGAAAATTACCCTGGTGAATATCCGCGGTACCGGCGGCAATATAACGTGGATAATGCCGCCCGGCTGTTATATCGATCGCCGGTCCATGCTTGCGCCGCAGCTGCAGGGCGCTGCGTTTGATGCGATGTATATTGCGTTCCGACCAGGGCGGCACGATCTCGCCCGGAGAAAAATCCTCGCTGACCCATTCGCCCTGGCTCCCGGGCAGCGCCATGGACAGCGAGCCGGGAAAGATGTCCCGCCAGAAGTTGATCTTCTCGAAATAATCTCGATTGCGATGCCTGCTGTAAGCATCTTCCCAGTCAAGACGCACCTCGACACTGGCCTGTTCGGATTCAATACTCATGGTCTGCTACTCGGTATCCAGTTCCAGGTAGAAGGGTGACAGGCTGAACTCGTCGGGTTTCTTCTCCGGAACCGTCTTGCGCAGGCGGGCCTCGATGCGGGCGGAGTCGATGACTTCCCGGTCGATGATGGCAGGGTAGAGGTGGTACTGATCAGCCACCTTGATGGCCTGCACACGGGCATGCTGTTCATATTCGCGACGCAACCCGGTGTCGAGTGTCGGTAACAACAGCAACCACGGGGCCTGCCAGCAGGTGAAGTCATGCAGCAGCCGGCTGTGCAGGTCGTCGTGTGTCCCGGTATCGAGCAGCAACTCGGGAAAAGCGCCGCTGTCGAGTGTGCGCCCTTCAAGATTGTCTTCAAGGCTGATGCCGCACAGGCCCGTACCACTCCCGTCCGGGGCCCGCCTGAATACCTGGGCACCGGCGCGGTCTGCGGTGCGTGAATTGACATAGGTCGACAGGTGATCGGCCAGTGCGCCCTGTTGCTCGCTGTCTATGCCAAGCTCGCGGGCCGCGGGCGAGGTGAATGTGCTGCGACAATTCTGGCCGGGGCGCCAGCTGCAGGGCTGGTTCAGCTTGATTGCCTCGAGTTCGCTGGCGCTGTCGATCAGTGCGAGGGGGCGGGACTC
>CAJQNP010000140.1 GCA_905479705.1 uncultured Gammaproteobacteria bacterium | reverse complement strand
TGCAGCTGATTTACCTTCGGCAAGCTCGGCGAGCATGCCAGCGGACTCTTCCTGCAGAATCTGGGTCAGTCTTCTGGCCCGGCTGGAAACCAGCGTATGCAGGAATACTGTCGGAATAGCCACAACCAGACCGAGAACCGTGGTAACCAGGGCGGTTGAAATACCACCAGCCATCAGTTTCGGATCACCGGCACCATACAACGTAATCGCCTGGAAGGTCACGATCATACCGGTTACCGTACCCAACAGACCGAGTAACGGTGCGACCACTGAGATGATCTTCAGCAACGGCAGCATGGAGTTGAACTTCGGTGTTTCCCTGAGAATGGCTTCACCGAGTTTCAGCTCAATGGTTTCAATGTCAGCACCGGCTGAATCCTGGGATACCTTGAGAACACGGCCAAGCGGGTTATTGGTGTTTGGCTCGTTGATCTTCTTGACCTGGCTGTTAACTTTCGCACCAACCAGTGACAGTACAAGCAGACGCCAGATAGCGATAAGTACACCGAAAATACCGAGAACGATAATCACGTAACCAACTGTTTTACCCTGGTCGATACGTTCCATCAGGCTGGGTGACTGTACCAGCAGACCAAGTAACTGGCCGCGTGTCGGATCGATGCCAAGCGGAAACATTCCGGAATCAGCAGCCATCAGGTCAGCAATACGGCCGGTATAACGGCTGGGCGGCTGGCGCTGTAGTTCAACCAGGCGTTGGGTCTCTGGAATGTACTCAAGGTACTTGCCATTTGACACAACATTGAAGGCACCGATACGGGTGACTTCCTGTTGGTTCTCTTCACCAACGTTGTTAACAACAGTGGTTGTGAAGGTCGAAACTTTACCCGTTTCGGTCATTTCACGCTGCATTTCAAACCACAGGCGTTCAATTTCTTCGAGCGATGCCAGGCGGTTGGACTGACCCATCTTCTTGGCGAATTGAAGCAGGAAGTCGGTCCGGTCCGGGAACTGAACCTGGGTTACTGATGTTTCAAACTGACCGCGTGCATCACCGGATGCCTGCTGCAGAACACCAAACAGCTCTTTAAGACCACCGAGGCGTTCCTGGAAAGCCTGCTCAAGAACGAGGATCTGCTGATCGTTCCTTTCAAACTCTGCTTCCATCCGTGCGGAAGCCTGTTCCTGACGTTTTTGTTCGGCTTTCTCAGCATTCAATAACTTGCTTTGGGTTGAACGATTGGCGCGAAACTCGTCGAGTCTTGCCTTGTTTGAGGCCGCATCGGTAACGCGACCTGTTTTAACCTGTTGCAGAAGCTCATCCAGAGATATCGCTGTTGCAGCCTGGGCAGAGAGGGTGAAAGCCAACATGAGGCCGCTGGCCAGTCCGATTTTTTTGATTATGCTGATCATTGCATTGCCCTCGTTGGTGCGGCAACCGGCACGACAAGTAGATCCGGCGCAACCTGTTTACGTGCAATTTTAAGTCCGTCTAAAACCTGCTTCTGGTAGGTTGCAGGTGGCAGCTCGACAAATGCGCCTGCTGTCTTATCCCAGGCACCGGTGTGTTCGCCACCGACCGTCTGGTATAACAATGCAACGCGTCCGATACGCAGAAAGTCAACTTCCAGCTGATTACCATTGATTTCGGTTGAGCCTTTGTAAGCCTCAATCGTACGACCGTAGTCGTTTTCAATCTGGTAGCCTTCAATAACAATACGGAATTTTTCAGCTGCAGATACATCTGAACGTTCCATCACTTCGCGCAAACGCTCGATGCGCCCGGTACGCTCTTTCATCAGGAAAGGCGTGTCCAGTTGAACGAATCCATCCAGTGCATCAACCATGCGTGTCATCAGGGGGATAATCTGACGTTCGATCAACGCGACATTGGCGATCGAATCAGTCAGGGCCTGCATTTCAGACTGCTGGTTATCCAACTGGGTCTGCAACAACGCGTTGTAGACTCTAAGTCCATCAACGACCTTGGTAACAGTCCGGTAGTCGTTTATGATTTTTTCAGTTTGATCGGCGACCGAATCAATCTGAGTTTGTGCAGTTGCGCCGGCATCCGCGCGGTTTTCTCCTTCCTGCATGACTTCATTAATGCTGGTCGCGTATGCCTGGGAAGACAAACCGGTAACGGCAAAAATAAAGGCTGAGGACATTAGGCAAGTAATCTTTCTGTTGTTTAGCATGCTTTGTCTCAATGGCTTCAAAAATTTGTTGGTGAAAATGATCAGACGGAACACTCTATCTAGTACGGTGCTTTCCGTCAATCGCTATGGCATTAAACATGTTATTTAGTCAATGGAACCTTCAGTATATCGCAAAACCCACTCGTATTACCTATTTTGATATCCGGTATGGCTTCAGACGGAAGAGGGTGTCGATTGGTATTGCTGCTGAAACTCAGCAAACAATGACCTGGCCTCTCTGAACTGTTGGGTTGCGCGTTCAAGGTAGCTTCGTACCTCTTCCACGTAACCATCCGTTGATGCGGACCACACACGGTTAATATACCGCTCTCCGGCAGCAAATGCACTCATCACGTCGGCATAATTTTGTAATCCGAAAACATGTTTCATGCTTTCGCGGGCGTTGGCGAAGTGATTCAGGTCTTCACGCAGCAACCGGTCAATCTCGAAGCGTGCTTCGTAAACCGGTAAGTTTTCCGAATCGGCATTGAGTGCTTCCAGGTTTCCCAGGATGTTCGCAAGGCTGGTATCGAGTATCTGCAGGTTTCCACTCAGGCGGTGACTGGCCTTGGCCTCGACATGATGCGCTTTTTTATAGATGTATAGAGCGACCAGACCCACACCCAAAACCGGTACAAACCAGGTCCAGTTGATCTGGGTGGGATCCAGCACACTGATGAAAGCGCCGGCCAGGAAGACGGCCATAATGACTAGCAGTGAAATTGTCTTGGTACTCATACGGCCCCCAGAATCATGTAAACGGCGAAACCTACGCCGACCAGTGCCTCGCCCACGATAACGCCGGCTGCGATCGGGATACCCGTGCTTTCAGAAAAGTCGTCACCCAGTTTCCAGTCGGAGATGACCCTCAGAAGCGTACCGATGCTGTAGGTCAGCACGATACTGAAGGGCAGGTAGAAACCAAGTCCCACCGTAATCCCCAGGCCCGGCGATGCCAGGCTCAACAATGCACCGAGTCCTGCACCTGCGAGATATTTTTGGCTGGGAACATCCCCGCCGATGATGCCGTTAATCATACTGGCCAGTGCCTGACCTTGCGGTGCGGGCAATTTGTCCCCGCCAAGACCATAAGCCTCATGCAGAACAAAAATCAGTATCATGATCAGGATAGGGCCCAGCCACGCGCCAAGGAACTGTCCGTATTGCTGTTGACGGGGCGTGGCGCCCACGAGGTAGCCGGTTTTAAGATCCAGCATCAGGTCGGTGGCCTGTGACATGGCAACGCAGGCTGCTGCACCTACCATGATGGCGGACACGATGGCTGCGCGTGTGTCATCAAGGCCACTGGATATGATAATCAGAAGCGTGACTGCGATCAGTGTCATACCGGAAAGCGGCGACCAGTTGGTCCGTCCGATGGCCTCGGACAGTATGACGCCGGCGATCCAGATCCACAGCGTACCCACCACCGCCATGAAGATGCCGCGCCCGATCCCCATTTTTTCCGTCGACAGGATGGCCATCACCGCCAGCAGGACGGCCGCTCCACCGATGGCAATGTAGAGGAGTTTGATCGGCATCTCATCTTTCGACATGGCCGAATTCGATTGAGCCGCGTTCTGCATACTCCGCACCGCGCTGAGGATCATCGGGGAGGCCACGATGACGCCTGCCACCGCACCGCCGATCAGCATACCGATGCCGACTGGCCGGAACAGCAGGAGCCTGAGGCTGTCGGGCTCGGCAATGATCGCGCCTGTCTCTCCATCGACTGGCATCAGGCCAAACTGGCTCAGCAGGGGCGCCAGGATCCAGTAACAGACA
>CAJQNP010000139.1 GCA_905479705.1 uncultured Gammaproteobacteria bacterium | reverse complement strand
CAAACCCGGCTGCCGTGGCGCACCATGCTGACAACCTTGACGCTACTGGTCTTGCTGGTCCTGCTGGCGGTCAACCTTGCCAGCGCCTACCACGTGCTCGGTACCGACAAGGTGGGGCAGGACGTGCTCTACCTGACCCTGAAGAGCATCCGTACCGGCCTGGTCATCGGCACGCTGACAACGCTGATCATGCTGCCCTTCGCCATTTTCCTCGGCATCGTTGCCGGCTACGCGCGCGGCTGGACCGACGACGTGGTGCAGTACGTCTACACGACGCTGAACTCGATACCCGGTGTGCTGCTGATTGCCGCCTCCATCCTGATGCTGCAGGTGTATGTCAGCAACCATCCAGAGTTTTTTGAAACGACCGTAGAAAGGGCGGATATCCGTCTGTTATTCCTGTGTATTATTCTTGGAATTACCAGCTGGACGGGCCTCTGCCGGCTGTTGCGCGGCGAGACACTGAAGCTGCGCGAGGCCGAGTACATCCAGGCTGCCGTGTCATTTGGCGTGGCACACGGCAAGATCATCACGCGCCATATTCTGCCCAATGTCATGCACGTGGTACTGATTACCGTGGTACTGGATTTCAGCGGCCTGGTGCTGGCCGAGGCCGTGCTGTCGTATGTCGGGGTAGGCGTCGACCCCACCATGAACAGCTGGGGCAACATGATCAACAGCGCACGCCTCGAGATGGCACGCGAGCCGGTGGTGTGGTGGTCACTGATGTCCGCCTTCCTGTTCATGTTTGTGCTGGTACTGGCAGCCAACCTGTTTTCCGATGCCGTGCGCGACGCCTTTGACCCGCGCACCCTCGAACGCTGATAGCCCTGGAACCCCTTCATGTCTGAGACCCTGCTTACCCTTGATAACGTCTGCGTTGAACTCGGCTCCGGTGACTCGGCAATTCGACCCGTTGACGGTGTCAGCCTGGCCATCAACAAGGGCGAGACCTATGCCTTGCTGGGCGAGTCCGGTTGCGGCAAGTCGATGACGGCCCTGTCCATCCTGCGACTGCTGCCTCAGCCGATCGGTCATATCACCTCCGGCCGGGTACTGCTGGGTAACGATGAACTCACGGCCCTGCCGGAATCCGAGATGCGTCGCATCCGCGGCCGGCGCATCTCAATGATCTTTCAGGAGCCCATGACCTCGTTGAACCCGGTACTGACGGTAGGCGATCAGATTGCGGAGGTGCTACGACAGCACCACGGCATGAAGGGCCGCGTTGCCCAGGACCGTGTTCTGGAACTGCTCGATGCCGTCGGCATCCCGGACGCCCGACGGCGTTTCAGGGAATACCCGCACCAGCTCTCGGGTGGCATGAAACAGCGCGTCATGATTTCCATTGCCCTGGCCGGCGAGCCGGACCTGTTGATTGCAGATGAACCAACCACGGCGCTGGACGTCACCATCCAGGCCCAGGTACTCGAGCTGTTGCAGCAACTGCAACAGGATACGCACATGGCGATCCTGCTGATCACCCATGACCTCGGCATCGTCGCCGGCATGGCCGACCGGGTTGCCGTGATGTACGCCGGCCAGCTGGTGGAAGAGGCCAGTCGTGACCGCTTCTTCGGCAGTGCTGCACACCCGTACAGCCAGAAGTTGTTTGAATCACTGCCCGAGGTGCGCAAGCGCGAGCACGCCCTGAACACGATCAAGGGCACCGTCCCGCCGCTTGACCGGGTATTTACCGGCTGCCGGTTTGCAGAACGCTGTGACAGCGGCTGGGATTACTGCAGTGATCATATCCCGGGCTGGAATCCCGCGGAGCCGGGCCACCATGCACGCTGTCACCTGCTGGATGACTCACTCACAAAGCCCGCCGTCAACACGCGCAGTCAGGACGAGACGGCACATGCCGCTGCACATACCAGCCGCGGTGAAAGACTGCTGCAGGTCTCGGACCTGAAGGTTCACTTCCCGATTCACAAGGGTGTGTTCAAACGCGTCGCCGGTCATGTCTATGCCGTTGATGGCGTATCCATGTCCATCCCGCAGGGCTGCACGCAGGCACTGGTGGGTGAATCGGGTTGCGGCAAGACCACCGTCGGCAAGGGCATCCTGCAATTGATCCGGCCAACCGCGGGCAGTGTGCAGTTTGATGACCTGGAACTGACAACGCTGAAGGGTAAACGGTTAAGAAAGAAGCGTTCCGATTTCCAGTTTATCTTTCAGGACCCGTACTCCTCCATGAACCCGCGCATGATGGTCGGCGACATCGTCGAGGAGGGCATGGTCGCACAGGGTATCGGCGCTTCAAGGCAGGCACGCCGCGCACGCGTCGAGGAACTGTTTGCCCAGGTCGGTCTGGCAGCCGCACACACCCAGCGCTACCCGCATGAATTCTCCGGTGGCCAGCGGCAGCGTATCTGCATTGCCCGCGCACTGGCCGTCGACCCGCGACTGATCGTGTGTGACGAACCGACCAGCGCCCTCGACGTCTCGGTGCAGGCACAGATCCTCAACCTGTTAAAGGACCTGCAGAACACGCTCGGCCTGTCCTATCTGTTTATTACCCACAACCTTTCTGTGGTGTCTTATCTCGCCGACCGCGTCGCCGTCATGTACCTCGGTCGGATCGTCGAGGAGGGGCCGGTCGCCGAGGTACTGGAATCGCCGCTGCACCCCTATACCCGGGCACTGTTGTCTGCCGTACCCATGGTCGATGCCGGGACCGAGCGCGAGATCATCCGTCTTGAAGGTGATTTGCCCTCGCCATCCAGCCCACCGCGAGGCTGCCATTTTCACCCGCGCTGCCCGCAGGCCATGGCAGCCTGCCGCGAGGACTACCCCGGGGAGAGCCGCCGGGGCGACCACAGCGTGCGCTGCTATCTCCACCAGTAGGGCTGGGTTTCAGGGCCGGAAATGCTAGAATTCCGGCTTTGTCTATCCATCCACTCGAATAATTCAGCCAGCAGAGGTTAATCATGAGTATCCAGTCCTTTCACCCGCCTGTTCGAACCCTCATGGGCCCCGGGCCTTCCGACGTCAACCCGCGCATCCTCGAGGCCATGAGCCGTCCGACCATTGGCCACCTGGACCCGGTGTTCGTCTCCATGATGGACGAAATGAAAGAGCTGCTGCGCTATGCCTTTCAGACCAGCAATGACCTCACCATGCCGGTCTCTGCACCGGGCTCGGCGGGCATGGAAATGTGCTTTGTGAACCTGGTGGAACCGGGTGACAAGGTCATCGTCTGTCAGAACGGTGTGTTTGGCGGACGCATGAAGGAGAACGTCGAACGTTGTGGCGCTACTGCCATCATGGTGACCGATGAGTGGGGTGTCGCCGTTGATCCCGCCAAGGTGGAAGAGGCCTTGAAGGCCAATCCCGATGCCAGGGTACTTGCCTTCGTGCATGCAGAAACGTCCACCGGCGCCATCTCGGATGCCAAGACCCTCGCCGAACTCGCGCACCAGCACGACTGCCTGGTGATTGCCGACACGGTGACCTCACTGGCCGGCTCGCCCTTGATGGTCGATGACTGGAAACTCGATGCCGTGTATTCCGGCACCCAGAAATGCCTGTCCTGTGTCCCGGGCCTGTCGCCGGTCACCTTCAGCCAGCGCGCCATCGATGTCGTCACCAGTCGCAAGTCCACGGTACAGAGCTGGTTCCTGGACCTGAACCTGATACTGGGTTACTGGGGCGGCGGCGGCAAGCGTGCCTACCATCACACGGCACCGGTCAACACCCTGTATGGACTGCACGAGGCACTGGTCGTCCTGCAGGAAGAGGGCATCGAGAATTCCTGGGCGCGGCACCAGAAGAACCACGAGGCACTGAAGGCCGGGCTGGAAGCCATGGGACTCAATTTTGTGGTACCGGAAGGGGAACGCCTGCCGCAGCTGAATGCCGTGTCCATCCCGGACGGGGTAGACGAGGCCGCCGTCCGCGGCGCCCTGCTGGACAAGTACAACCTGGAGATCGGTGCCGGTCTTGGCGCCATGGCCGGCAAGATCTGGCGTATTGGCCTGATGGGCTTTGCCAGCAACACCACCAACGTGTTGTTCTGCCTGGGTGCGCTTGATGCGGTATTGACCGG
>CAJQNP010000138.1 GCA_905479705.1 uncultured Gammaproteobacteria bacterium | reverse complement strand
GTGGCCGCCGACGCTGTCGAACGCCACCTCGACCAGTTCGATGCCCTGGTTGCGGACGATGGTGTGCACGGTGTCGCGGTAGGCCGGGTGCAGGCTGCGCGGCACCAGCACGCGGCGCGTCTTCGCCTTGCGGTTGGCGCGCACCGCCATCAGGATCGCCTCGGCAAGACCGGAGGCCCCGTCGTACAACGAGGCATTCGAGACATCCAGCGCTGTGAGTTGCGTCATCATGGTCTGGAATTCGTAGATCAGCTGCAGCGTGCCCTGGCTGGCCTCGGCCTGGTACGGCGTATAGGCGCTGTAGAACTCGCCGCGTGTGGTGATCTCCCAGACAGCGGCCGGGATGTGATGGTCGTAGGAACCCGCACCCATGAAACACAGTGGCCGGCCATCGGCCTCGGCACGTTCGTGCATCAGGCGAGCGATGTCCTGCTCGATCAGACCGTCCGGCACACCGGACAGCTCGCCCATGCGCAGGTTGGCGGGAATTTCGTCGAACAGGTCCTCGATACTGCCGGCACCGATGGTGTCCAGCATTTCACGAACGTCTGTTTCCGTGTGAGGTATAAAAGGCATGACTGACTCTACTGTGTTGTGTGTTTATTGATGCTGGCCGAATACCGCCCTGGCAACGCAGCCGCGTCATTCGGTCACTTGCAGGCGGGCTAGTGTGCCTCGGATGCCAGAAAGGTTTCGTAGGCATCGCCGTCCATCAGGCCGGCCAATTCTCCTGCATCTGCAGGTTGCAGCCTGAACAGCCAGCCTTCGCCATAGGCATCCGAGTTAACAGACTCCGGGCTGTCGGCCAGGCCGTCGTTGACCTCGAGCACCTCGCCAGCAATCGGTGCATACACGTCGGAAGCCGCCTTGACGGACTCGACCACGGCACAGGCCTCTGCAGCCGAAACGCTCTGGCCGACTTCCGGGAGCTCGATGAAGACCATGTCACCCAGTTGATCCTGTGCATTATCGGAGATGCCGATAGTGACCGAACCATCGTCGTTGCTGCGTGCCCATTCATGCGTTTTCGCATACTTCAGTTCAACCGGTACGTTGCTCATGCTGTCCTCGCTTGTTTAATCAGTTGTTGCGTCGTTCAAAGTTCAATCTGTGCTTCACCGTTGCGCACAAACGGCGGCTTTACCACCCGCGCATTCAACAGTTTACCGCGCACATCGACCTGGCAGGTATCGCCGGTCGACTTCGGTACGCGTGCAAAGGCGATCGCGCGTTGCAGGGTCGGTGAGAAGCTGCCACTGGTAATCTCGCCATCGGCCTCACCGTCGGTAACAACCTTCTGGTGGTTGCGTAACACGCCCTTGTCCACCAGCAACAGCCCCACCAGCTTTTGCGTGGTACCCGCCTCACGCTGCCTTTCCAGTGCAGTACGACCGATGAAATCGCGCTCCGCCGGCTCCCAGGCAACCGTCCAGCCAAGCGCCGCCTCGAGCGGACTGATGGATTCGTCCATGTCGGAACCGTACAGATTCATACCGGCCTCGAGGCGCAGCGTGTCACGCGCACCCAGCCCGGTCGGACGCACACCGGCTGCGCGCAATTGCTGCCAGAAGGCCGCTGCCGCATCGGCAGGCAGGACAATCTCGAAGCCGTCTTCACCGGTGTAGCCGGTGCGTGCAATAAACCAGTCGCCGTCGAAGACACCGAAAAAAGGTTTCAGCCCGGCTGCCGCCGGGCGCACCGCGTCACTCAGCAAGGGCAGTGCCTTGTCACGTGCATTCGGTCCCTGCACCGCAATCATGGCGAGTTCCGGTCGCTCGGTCACGCTGACACCAAAGGCCGGCGCCTGTTTTTCCAGCCAGGCAATATCCTTTTCACGGGTGCCGGCATTGACGACCATGCGGAAAAAATCGTCACTCAGAAAATAAACGATCAGGTCGTCGATAACACCGCCGTCCTCGTTCAGCATGCAGCTGTACAGTGCCTTGCCGCTGTCCTTGAGTCGGTCAACATTGTTTGCCAGCAGGTAACGCAGAAACTCACGGGTGCGCTCGCCGGTCAGGTCGACCACGGTCATATGCGAGACATCGAACATGCCTGCATCGTTACGCACATTGTTGTGCTCATCGATCTGCGATCCGTAGTTGATCGGCATTTCCCAACCGGCGAAATCGACCAGTTTGCCGCCGTCAGCCACGTGTTCTTCGTACAAAGGGGTTCTGTTCGTCATAGCCAGGTGTTTTCTTGTTCAGTTAGTAAAAAAGTAAGCCGCAATAAAAAAGGGCGACGGCAGCCAGTGCTAACCGTCGCCCCTCTGTCCGGTAACCTGAGAGAGTGGCCGCGCCTGCAGGCGGACCTGTCCCCTTCGGTGGGCTGCAAAGCAACCGCTCTCCAGAGTCAACTGCTGCCACGGTCCTTTTGCCTGAGCGTTTCCGAGCGTGTTGCGCCTTCGGCGTTTCCGGACCAGCCTGCAGTCCGTAACCCTCTCCCGCAGCAGCGAATGTTGAGGCACAAATATACTCTCGTGTGGCAGCAAGTGCCATATACCCGACTGCGTATATTGATAACCGTGCCGGGAGAAACCAACCGGCCCGGCGGCACCGGCAGCCTCAATACCCGACGGCTGCTCCCCCATTAAAAACAAATCAGATCAACTGGATGAGCGAACTTCCTCAGTCACACTGGCAAGCGCCGGTAAGTCACCGCCGAGCCCCATCGCGTGCCGCATGAAGGGGCGTCGCGCGGCACCGGAACGATTCACCAGCGACAGGCCCAGGTTGCGCAACCTGCCGAGGGGCGACCGGGTATTACTGAAGGCCTGGTTGATGCCATCCATCGCCATCATCATTAACAGGTTGTCACCCCGGCGCCAGCGTTCATAACGGCGCAGCACCTGCAGGCTACCCGGATCCCGGTCATGTTGTTTTGCCGCGGCAACGACCTCGGCGAGTGCCGCGGCATCGAGCAGGCCAAGATTGACACCCTGCCCGGCCAGCGGGTGAATGGCGTGTGCGGCATCACCAATCAGCGCCACACGCGGCTGCACGTAGTGCACGGCGTGCAGGCGCCTTAATGGCCAGGCCTCGCGCTCGCCGGAATCGATAACGTCGCCGAGCCGATGATCAAAGGCGTCAGCCAGTTCGCGATGAAACCCGGCCTTGTCCAGCGCCAGCAGGCGCTCGCTGTCCGCGGAAGGCACCGTCCAGACGATGGAACACCAGTTATCCTGCATCGGCAGAAACGCCAGCGGTCCGCCGGGAAGGAAACGTTGCCAGGCGGTATTGCAGTGTGACTCCGTGGTCTTCACCAGCGCCACCAGGCTGCTCTGCCGGTAGTCATGGCCATGCGTCTCCATGCCCAGCATGGTGCGCAGCGGAGAACGGGCACCGTCCGCGGCGACCAGCAGGTCGGCACTCAGCGCGTCTCCGGATTCGAGTATCAGCCGCACACTGTCATCCTGCGACACGACCTCGGTGGCACGTGCCGGACAGTGCAGCCTCACCGAGTCACTGGCCCGCAGGGCCTGCCACAGTGCAGCCTGGATAAAACGCGGCTCGACAATATGACCGAGACAGGACTCACCGATCTCGGCGCAATCAAAATGGGTCAGGCCGTCACCGCCGGCATCCCAGACCTCCATGTCGGTGAAGGCGCAGGCATGTTGCGGTGCAATTTCATCCCACACACCCAGCGACCTGAAGATACGTTCCGATGCGCGGGTAATGGCGAACACCCGCGGATCGGGTTTTGCCTGTGCGGCCGGCAGCGGCTCGCGCGCCTCGACCAGGGTAACCTGCAAGCCTGACTGTGCGAAGGCATTGGCGGCCGTTGCACCGACAATGCCACCACCGACAACGATGACGTCAGAATGCTGCATGATTCACAGTGGCAGACCGCGCACCAGACGGGGTGTACGGCCCGAGCGCCCCATGGTCAGTCGCGTCAACAGGCGCTTGGCCGGCGGTAACAGGTCAAATGCAGTCATGCCGACACTGCGTGCCACGCCGAGTGCCGGCAATGGCAAGGTAAACATCCGTGCCAGGCCGTCGGTAAACACGGCAACGTTGCGGTGGTCGCGCTTGCGCCAGTCGCCATAACGGCTCAGCACCGCCAGTGAACCGGGATCCTCACCTGCCTGCAGCGCATCGACCAGCACCTCTGCCAGTACGGCAACATCTCGCGCACCCAGGTTAAAGCCCTGCCCGGCGACGGGATGCAGGGTATGTATGGCATTACCAATCAACGCAAGGCGTTCGCGCACCGACTCCTTTGCCTGCACGAGTCGCAGCGGCCATGCCTGGCGGCGACCGACCCGGTCCAGGCGACCCAGTCGATACCCGAAACGTTCCTGCAGCGCTGCCAGGAAACCGGCATCGTCCAGCGCCATGACTTCATCGACCCGTGACGAGTCGACCGTCCAGACCACGGCACAGCGTTGCCCGGTCATCGGCAACAGCGCCATGGGCCCGCTGTCGGTAAAGCGTTCGTAGGCAATATTATTGTGCGCCAGTTGCGGCGTGATATTGGTCACGATGGCGCTTTGCCGGTAGTCACTCTCGACATGCTCAATAGCAAACTGCTCACGCAACGGGGAATCTGCACCGTCGGCAGCCACCAGCAGCGCGCCACTCAGGGTGGTCGTGCCTCCCTGGCAAGCAACATCAACGTTGATGGCCGCGTCAGTCTGCGAGACGCTCGTTACGGTTGCCGGGCAATAACTGTCCAGTTCGCCAATCTGACTGACGGCAGCGGACAACACATCGCCAATCACGCGTGCCGGCACCACGTAGCCAAGCGCCGGCAGTCCTTCCTCGGCGCGATCCATGTGAACCATGCCAAAGCGTCCACGATCCGAGACATGAATATGGTGAATCGGCGTTGCCTCGGCCGCCAGCGAATCCCACAACTGCAGACCCTCGAAGATGCGCCGCGCACCGTAGGCAAGCGCGATGGCGCGATCATCATAGCCGGGTGCAGCGCGTGTCTGTAGCTCCACGGCCTCGACCTGCGCAATGCGCAGTCCCTTGCCGGAGAGTGCACAGGCCAGGCTGGCACCCACCATGCCACCGCCGCTTATGATGACGTCATACTGTGGCATCGGCCATCAACGCCTCGATCTCGGCCACCGTGCGCGGCGCCGCCTTGCTCAACACATCAGGTTCGTCGCTTGTAACCAGAACATCGTCTTCAATGCGGATGCCGATATTCCACCATTTCTTCGCAACGCCGCGGCTGCCGGCGGGTATGTACAGCCCCGGCTCAACGGTCAGCACCATGCCCGGCTCCAGCTCACGCCAGGCGCCCCCGACCTTGTAGTCACCGACATCATGCACATCCATGCCGAGCCAGTGACCGGTGCGGTGCATGTAAAAACGCCGGTAGGCCTCGTTGCGAATCAGCTCGGCCGGCTTGCCTTTCAGGATACCCAGCTTGACCAGTCCGCGCGTCAACACCCGCACCGCGGCCTGGTGTGGTGCATTCCAGTGATTTCCGCTGCGCACCTTTTTTATGGCCGCCGTCTGCGCCGCCAGCACAACCTCGTATAACGCCTTTTGAGCCGCACTGAAACGGCCGTTGACCGGAAACGTCCGGGTCACGTCGGAGGCATAACAGTCATACTCGGCGCCGGCGTCGATCAGCAGCAGGTCACCGTCCTGTAACGCTGCATTGTTCTCGGTGTAATGCAACACGCAGCCATTGGCGCCTCCGCCCACGATACTTGAATAGGCCGGCACCATACCGGCACGACGAAACTCGTGGAGCAACTCCGCCTCGACCTCGAACTCCGACATCTCCGGCCGGCAGCTTTGCATGGCGCGGATGTGTGCACGGCAGGCCACCCTGGCGGCCGTGCGCATGACACGAATTTCCGAGCGGCTCTTGTAGAGGCGCATGTCATGCAGCAGGTGTTCCAGTGAAACGAATTCATCGGGCGCACGCAGGCCGGTACGTGCGCCTTCGCGCAACCGGTTCAGCCATTCCATGACGCGCTGGTCAAACTGCGGCCGTGACCCCATGGTATAGAACACCCGTTCGCAGCACTCCATCAGCCCGGGCAAAATCTCGTCGATATCGCCGATCGGAAAGGCATCATCGGCATCAAAGTCGTCAACAGCCCCCTGGGTGCCGGCACGCTTGCCGGTCCATGTCTCCATCTCGGGATCACGTTCGCGGCAGAACAACAGGTACTCACCATGCGGCCGCCCGGGGATCAACACGGCGACGGCATCCGGCTCGTGGAAACCGGTAAGGTAATAGAAATCACTGTCTGCCCGGAACGGAAACTCCACATCCCGGTTGCGCAGCAGTTCGCTGGCAGTAGGAATAATGGCAATCGTGTCCTTGCCCATCATGCGCATCAGTTGCTTGCGCCGGCGACCGAATTCCTTGCGTGTAATCATGCTGACTCCCCGGCTATTGCAGGCGCGTGTTTACCGGCACCGGTTGCAACTCTTCATGCAACAACAACACGCTCATGCGCACATACTCGACGATCTCCATGTAGGCAGCCTCGTCAGCATCATCCGTCGCCTCGTAGGCAAAGCGCGCGTGGGATATCTCGTAGAAGTCTTTCATCACCTCGCTGACATTTTCCGGCAACTCGGCACCCTCGCGAATACCACCCAGCGCAAGCCCGTACAGAAAACCACCTGCCCACTGGCTGAGCGCCTCGGTACGCACGGACAGGGGGACATCGTCAGAGGGTAGCAACAGGTCAAAACCGAAGCTGTCGTCATTAAACCGGCAGAGCACGTCGTCACATACCGTGGCCAGCTGATCGCGCGCACTGCTGGCGGCAGCACTCAGGGTATTCTCGCCAAGCAGGTGGTCCAGCCAGGGTTCCTGCGCCGTGTTACCACCCGCACAAATAATACCGGCCAGCAGACCATGCGCCTCACTGGCACCGCCCTCCGCATTTGCAGCCTGCAGTGTTGTCTCCAGACCGTCATGACTGACGGGAGATGAATTTTCCAAAATCCGACCTCGCATTCAACAATGGCCCCGGGCGGCATCGCAGCCCTGCCTTGCGTTATATATATTAGGTTACCACACCGCGGCGCAACGACCCGCTGCACTGCACACCATTGACCCTGTGGTGCAACCGCACTATATTGGCGCCATGACAAATAAAACAACACCCTCACTGGTTGATCAGGAACTTTCCCGCCTGGAAGAGCGGGTAGCCGGCTTGCTGGATACCGTGGAACGCCTTGATCAGGAAAACAGGTCATTACGCACCCAGCAGGATTCACTGGCCAATGAACGCGCCAACCTGCTGGAGAAGCATGACCAGGTTCGTAACCGCGTTGACGCAATCGTGACACGCCTCAAATCCCTGGAGACCGGTATATGAGCAAGCAAGATGATGCCATCAAGATCCAGATCATGGACAAGGAATATCTGGTGACCTGTTCTGACGAAGAACGCGCCGAACTGGTCGCCTCTGCAAAACACCTGAGCGCCAAGATGTCAGAGATCCGCAGCAGCGGCAAGGTTGTCGGCATTGACCGCATCGCGGTGATGGCCGGCCTGAACCTCGCCCATGACGCCATCAAGTCAGGCGGCCTCGATGGCGTGAGCTCGCAGTCGACAGCCAACCGGATAGGTGCACTGAACGCACAGATTGAAAAGACCCTGGCAAAACACCAGGACCTGGAGCTTAACTGACGCAGGACCGTCGACGGCCTGGCGGGCCGTCAGTAAAGATTAAATTTGGGCATCCCCTGTTGTATTCGATAGCGGCTGAGATCTCCTTGAGCCTAATCACCAACCCAGGGGACAAACAGGGTACTGGTGTGCATGTCTGCCATGAGCGGAAAGCCTGAGGTGCCCCAGCCGTCCCCCTCTTGAACCTTTGGTTCAGGGGCAACAGTTGCAACGGTACGTACGGAGGATGCCCTCCTCGACAACCCACCCGATCCACGACAACGCCCGCAGATCCCACTCATGTCATCACGACAACTGCGTCAGCAGCTTCGCCGGCAACGGCGTTCACTCTCGACAACAGCAGCCAGGCAATGTGCCGAAGAAATGGCGCATCGAACGGCGCGGCACCCGCTGGCACTCAACTGTCAAAGTGTCGCTGCCTATCTTGCCGCTGACGGCGAGATTGACCCCTGGCCACTGCTGCAGGAACTGTGGTCACTGGGAAAGGACATCTACCTGCCGGTGTTGACGCCCTTTGACAAGTACAAGCTCTGGTTTGCAGCCTTTGAACCGGGTGATCAACTGGCCTTTAACCGCTTTGGTATCCCTGAACCTGTACGGCGTCGACTGATCAAGCCCTGCGCACTCGATCTGGTGTTAACACCACTGGTCGCCTTTGACGAAGCCGGACACCGTATCGGTATGGGCGGCGGTTTTTATGATCGCAGCTTTGCCTTCCTCAACAGACGACAACACTGGCACAAGCCCCGACTGCTCGGTCTCGCCTACGAGTTACAGAAACTCGATGCGATAAAAGCAAACAGCTGGGACATCCCGCTACACGCGATTGCGACCGAGGCAGCGATTTACACGGCTGCAAGGTAACTGCACCGCGCTCTTTGTATCTTTTATGCAACATAAAATGGACGCTTACCTATGAATTACTGGTTAATGAAATCAGAACCGGATGTTTTCGGTATTGAACACCTGAAAAAATGCCCCGCAAAGACCGAACCGTGGGATGGCGTGCGTAACTACCAGGCGCGCAACATGATGCGTGACGATATGAAAAAGGGCGACCTCGTGTTCTTTTATCACTCAAACTGCAAGCAACCGGGCATTGTTGGCATTATGAAGGTTGTTCGTGAAGGTTATCCCGACCACACCGCGTTTGATGCAAAGGAAAAATACTTTGACCCAAAGAGCGATCCGGATAATCCGCGCTGGTACATGGTTGATGTGCGTCATGTACGCATGTTGAAACGCGTCATCACACTCAGCGAACTGAAAACACACAAGCAGTTGTCCGACTTTCCGCTGGTGCGACGCGGTAACCGTCTATCGGTTATGCCTGTCAGTAAAAAAGACTGGGACTTTATCCTTGCACTCGAATAAACACGTGTTTGCAGCGACGCTTAACAACAGGGAAACCGCTGCATTACAAACGTAAGAACTGTCGACATATTTCACAGCCGTTATTGCGGGCGTCAACATGAATCGCACATAACTTTATGTTTGCTATAAAAAAACAACTACAGCATTAAACAGGATTACAAGCAGCCAATAACACTCTGCAAGCTTCAATATGTTAACTATGCCGATAAAAGCGGCGTTAACAAAACACGTTCACACTTCGTTATTCACACCTGCATGCGATGCAAGTCAGAGTGTGTTTCACTTCACGT
This sequence comes from uncultured Gammaproteobacteria bacterium, assembly GCA_905479705.1. Classification (GTDB taxonomy): domain Bacteria; phylum Pseudomonadota; class Gammaproteobacteria; order UBA9214; family UBA9214; genus UBA9214. The sequence continues at coordinate 4,988 of CAJQNP010000138.1, read as the reverse complement.
TTACACAGCGTAATCACGTCAGCATCACCTGGTGTCTTTATGTTTTACATGCACAGACATGCACACACACTTACAAAAACATTACCGTCATGTTTAAACAAAACATGTTCACCGCCGCTAACACAGCCGTTGAGTAACGTAAACATTTCCATTAAATAAAACTGGTAATTTGTTACTGGTTGATTATACTCACGTTGGGCTAACTATAAGTGGAGGTTGTAACTATGGCTGCGAAAAAGAAAGCAGTTAAACGTAAGGCACCCGCAAAGAGAAAGGTAGCTGCGAAGAAGAAAGCAGTGAAGCGCACGGTCAAGAAGAAGGCCGTTAAGCGTAAAGTAGCTACCAAGAAGAAGGCAGTAAAACGCAAGGTCAAGAAGAAGGCCGTCAAGCGTAAGGTAGCCACCAAGAAGAAGGCGGTGAAGCGTAAAGCAGCTGCCAGGAAGAGGACGACACGCGCACGTCGTTAATCCTCGACCCATGCGGAATACCTGATGTATTCCGCTATAAAAAAGCCCGGGCCAAAAACCCGGGCTTTTTTTTAATTTCTGATTCTCTTCGTTTAATAACTAGCCCTCGCCGAGAAATAGGTTATATGCAGGGCAATCCGTTTCTTCCCAGTACACATACCCGAGTTTATCCAGTGATTTCCGGAAATCCTTGCGACTGTCTGCCGGCACCTGGATACCAACCAGCACACGACCGTAGTCAGCGCCGTGATTACGGTAGTGAAACAGGCTTATATTCCAGCGTTTCCCCATCGACATGAGAAAGTTCAGCAACGCGCCGGGACGTTCCGGGAACTGGAAACGGTACAGCAACTCATCCTTGAGACCCGGCACCCGGCCACCCACCATGTGGCGAATATGCAGCTTCGCCAGCTCACTGTCGGTCAGGTCTTCTACCGGGTAGCCCTTGTCGCGCAACTGTTCCACCAGCTCCTGGCGCTCGTCGTCACCCCGTTGCAGCTTCACACCCGCGAAGACATGCGCACGCGCAGGGTCAGCGTAACGATAGTTGAACTCGGTAATACCGCGCTTGCCGATTGATCGGCAGAACTTTCTGAAGCTGCCCGGCTCCTCCGGGATGGTTACCGCCAGCAACGCCTCGCGCCGCTCACCGATCTCCGCGCGTTCCGCCACGTGCCGCAATCGATCGAAATTCATGTTCGCGCCACTGAGGATGGTAACCAGGTTCTGATCCACGATCGCGTTGTCGCTGACGTAGCGTTTCAATCCCGCCAGCGCCAGCGCACCCGCAGGCTCGGCAATCGCACGACTGTCATCGAAGATGTCCTTGATCGCGGCACAGATCTCATCGGTACTCACCGTAATGACTTCATCGACATGCTCGCGTGCAATGCGGTACGGCTCCTTGCCGGCCTGGCGCACCGCGACACCGTCTGCAAAGATGCCAACCTGCTTGAGCTTGATACGACGCTTGCGGCGCAATGCCTCGTACATGCAGGGAGCCTCATCCGGCTCTACACCAATTACCCTGATGTCGGGCCGCAATGCCTTGACGACCACAGCGGTGCCGGCAATCAGGCCACCGCCGCCTACCGGTACAAAGATGGCATGAATATCCTCCTCGAGCCGTTGCAGAATTTCCAGCGCGACCGTGCCCTGCCCCGCAATCACCTCGGCATCATCGTAGGGATGCACAAAGGTCATGCCGTGCTGCTGCGCATAATCCGCCGCGTACAGGTAGGCATCATCATAGGTATCACCCGTCAGCTTGATGCTCGCACCATAGTCCCTGACCGATTCGATCTTGATCTCCGGCGTGGTACGCGGCATGACAATCAGCGCCTTCACCCCGAGCTTGCGTGCCGCCAGGGCGACGCCCTGCGCGTGGTTACCGGCAGATGCCGCCACCACACCGTGCGCAGATTCTTCCTTCGACAGTCCTGAGATCTTGTTGTAGGCACCCCGGATCTTGAAGGAGTGCACCGGCTGCAGGTCTTCACGTTTTAACCACACCCGGTTTCCGAGCCGGGCAGACAACCGTGCCGCCTCGACCAGCGGTGTTTCCAGCGCCACGTCGTAGACCCGCGACGTCTGAACCATCTTTAAATATCGTTTTAGCATGCGACGTACAGTACCAGTTCAGTAATTCCATGACGAGAGCCAGCCGGTGGCTATCTGGTCGCAGGCAGCGGGTAACTGGTATCATCAGCGCCAATAACTCTCCAGGAGCAGCAAATGACACAGGATGAAATGAAGAAAATGGTTGCCGAGGCAGCCCTCGAGTACGTCGAACCCGGTACCATCATCGGCATCGGCACCGGCTCAACGGCGAACCACTTTATCGACAGCCTTGCCGCTATCAAGCACAAGATCGACGGCACCGTGGCCAGTTCCAATGCCAGCGCAGAACGCCTCGCGGCCCACGGTATTCAGGTACTCGATCTCAATTCCGTCGACGAACTGTCTGTGTATATCGACGGCGCCGACGAGTCCAATCACCACCTGCACCTGATCAAGGGGGGTGGCGGCGCCCTTACCCGGGAAAAGATCGTTGCTGCCTGTGCCCGCAAGTTTGTCTGTATCGCCGACGGCAGCAAGCTGGTGGATATCCTCGGCGCCTTCCCCCTGCCGGTCGAGGTGATCCCGATGGCCCGCAGCATGGTGGCCCGCGAACTGGTGAAACGCGGCGGCCAGCCGGTCTACCGAGAAGGCTTCACCACCGACAACGGCAATGTCATCCTCGATGTACACAACATGGAAATCATGGAGCCGGTCAAGCTGGAGCAGGATTTGAATGACATACCCGGCGTGGTTACGGTCGGCCTGTTTGCCAAGCGACCTGCCGACGTTCTGCTGCTGGGTACGGAAGACGGTGTGCGCACGCTGACGTAGTTATTTTTCGCACCCGCACTGCGCTCCTACAAAACAAATACTGATCCCGCAATGCGGCCTGTCGCGCCATGCAATCGCGATAAATCTATTTCTTCTTCTCGTTCTCAACTTCCAGCACCCAGAACCTGACACTCGCATCGTCACTGGTCGTCGCCAGGTAACGCCCGTCTGCCGAGACGACGATATCACCACCGCACAGGTCATGCCGCTGGAAACGGCGCTTCACCACACCGCTGCGCGCATCCAGGAAATACACGGCGCTGTCGGTTTGCCGGCTGATGGTGGCCAGTTCGCGGCCGTCATCAATATACTCAATCGCCTTGATGATCCCCAGGTGCTCGGTGGGGATCGTCGCCAGTGAACCCGTATCGAGCTGCCAGCGGAACAACCGGAACCAGCTACCACCGGTTAATTCACCTCCATCGGGAGAAAATGCCAGCGTCCAGGCATCTGCGGGCGGCGTCTCAAGCATTCGTATTTCACCCCCTGCAACCCACGTCGCGACGCTGCCATCGGTACTGCTCGAGGCAAAACGCGCCCCACCGGGGGCAATGGCAACGGCCTTCACCGGCCCGCGATGCGCTGAATAGACCTGCAACAGGCTGAAATCACCCAGCCGCCAGAGACGCACCGAGCCATCATTGTGCCCCGTCAGCAACTGATCCGTCGCCGTATCTGCAACCATGTGCGTAACAGGAGCCGGCGCCGTGATTTCCTGCAGTAACGACCCGTTAATGGAGCGTCGCGCCAGCACACCATCATAGCCTGCGGATACAACCTGGCGGTCATCATCCAGAAACACGATGCCGTTTATGGAATCACCATGTGCACGCCAGTGGCGCACTTCACTGCCCTCGGGCAAGCGCCATAGCCGTAGCGTACCTTCCCAGCCGCCTGACGCGGCCAGGTCACCGGATTGACTGATTGCAATGGCACTGCCGCCGCTGTGCGCCCGCTGCTGGATGACAGCGGGCGCCTCTCCTTCCTGAAGACTGGCGCAGCCGGCCAACAGACCCGGAAGCACGGACAAGATGAGCAGCAAACCACGACGGGGGCTGTCCCAGGACAAACAGAATGAACGCAGCAGAATCATACGAGTGAGATCAATAGCTCCGTGAGCAAGAATTAATCGGGTTGATACATATAAAAACGGGGCCCGCAGGCCCCGTTGTACAGATCAGCATAGCAACAGACTCAGAAGGTATGCTTCATACCGAAGGAAAGCTTTCTGTCGTCCGAGTCGTCCTTGTTCTGTCCAAGGGCAGAGCAAACATTGTTATCATATTCGCCACAAAGAATGGCACTGTATCCGCCATAGAACATCGTTCGCTTGCTCATATTGTGAGCCGCCATGAGCTGCCACGTGTTGTAATCCGAGGCAATACTGCCACCGCTACCCTCATCGCCGTGACCCCAGCCGAAGTACGCCAGAGAATTGCCGAATGTCGCAGTCGCACCCAGCATCCAGGTATTCGCTCCGTCACCCTGACCGGCCGTCTGGTTACCGCCGCGCGCACTGATCAGGCCGCCATCACCTTCATACTGCGCGAACAAAGAGAAAATGCTCAGGTCCCACTTGCCGCCGATCTTCCAGGCATCATCATCACCACCCTCATCGCTGGTAATGTAATCGGCAAACACCAGGAAGGGACCGCCCTTCCACTGTCCACCGATACCCCAGGGGCTGTCGGCACTCGGATCCGCGTTGGTTTCATTCTGTACGGTGTAGTGCGCACCAATACCCAGGCCATTCCAGGTCGGCGTATCGTAACGAAGGGTGTTGGTCGCACGACCCTGACCGGCGTCACCTGCGCCCTTCTGCAAGACCGATTGCAAGCCACGGTCACGTTGTTGTTGCGAGGTGCGGTAGAAAGGATCGAGCGCGGCACCATGTGACTTATATAGAGTCGAGATCGTACCCACGCGAACCTTGCCAAAGACGCCGCCGAGACCGAGCCACTGGTCACGATCGGTAAAGGCACCGCTGCCCGTGGAAACGCCAGAAGCAGTACCTGTTACCCCTACCGTACCTGCCGCCCCACCAGTAGTTACTGTATTACCTGTTACAGATGCCGTCTTCCCACCGGTAACTCGATTACGCTCGGTGGTGTCATACTGCCAGTCCAGCTT
>CAJQNP010000137.1 GCA_905479705.1 uncultured Gammaproteobacteria bacterium | reverse complement strand
CCCAGCAATCCCAGCAGGGGGGCAACCGCGGCCAGCAGTTTTAACAGGCCGAGACCGCGCTGCAGGGCCGGCGTCTCCCTGAGGATGGCCTCGTCCAGCAGCAGCTCGATGGCATCGATGTCACGCTCATTGCTGTCACCGGCCGCCAGCAGTACACGCCCGAGCGGGTTGTTCACCTTTGCGTTACCGGGTTCGCGAAGCTGCCGACCCACCCTGCGCGCCACTCGTCCCAGCGTGGTGAGTCGCAGCCCCACCAGCACCAGTCCGAACAGTCCGATAGCTAGAATGATGTAGCCGATGGCGCCGCCCTGCTGGACGCGCTCAAACAGGGTCGGTGTCTTGGTCAGCATGCTCAGCAGGCCGCCACGGGTCGGGTCAATCACCATCGGTGCGTAACCGCCTTGCTGGTTGGCGAATGAAGTAGCCGTCTTTTGCAGGCGCCTGTCCGGTTGCCTTGACAGCACGCTAAAGCGGTTCTGCTCCGGCTGGAAATGCAGGTACTGCCCGGCCGATATCGCGGTAAACACGCTGACACGAATGACCTCCTGTTCACGGGTGATGCCGTCGGTATCCGTCACCGGCGCCGTGAAGCGGCGGACCTGCCCGGACTCATCGACCTCCTGTTGCAGCAGCAGCCAGAAGCGCTCCAGCTCGGTTATGCCGGGCAGCTTTTTGCTCTTCGCCAGTACGTCCAGCCACTCTGCACGATCCGGGTGCTGCGCACTGACCAGGGAATCGCGCAGCAGCGCCTGCAGGTCACCGGCGGTGTGCCTGACGGTTCCAAACAGCTCGCCGAGGTTGCCGGACCTGGCGTTCAGCTCGGCCTGCAAGGTCTGCAGTGCCTCTTCGTTGTCTGCGTGTTGCTGCCTGAGCTGCTGTCCGCGATCGCGTTGTGTGGCAACCCGGGCGCGCAGCTCTTTTAACAGGGCCTGCTGGTTATCGTGTGCCGATAGAAACCGTTGCTCGCGTTCCTTGCGGACCTGCGCGTCCTGGCGGTGCGCGTCTTCCACCTGGCGGAGCAGGTGATCCAGGCTGCTGGGATGGTCGGCAAGGGCGGGCATGCCATGGGTGGCAAGCAGCAGGAACAGACCCGGGACCAGTCTATTCATCGCTGTCACTCGCGACGGCCAGCGGTAATTCGAGCAATTCCGGGGCCAGCTGCTGGCTGGCGATACGCAGGCCACGCTGTATGGCACGCCTTTCGGCGGTACTGGCCGGTGCCCATGCCTTTTGCTGGTGGTCCCAGTAAGCGGCGTCCTGGCGGTCAAGCGTCTGGTAGTACAGTCCGGCCCTGCCCACTCGAAGTACATCGACCGTTCGCGAAACGCCGTCGGCCTCGATTTCATCGGCGTAGGCCTCCAGGGTGCGGCTGTAATCCAGTTCGATCTGGTAGGCCTCGAGTATGCGCCGGTACTTTTCTGCCAGCGCGACGTCCGCGCGGTCCATGAGGCGGGTTAACTGTTGTACCCGGCGGCTGCGTTCCTCGAGCAGGAAGGGGCGGTCCCTGTTGATGAAGGTGTCGAGCTGCTCGATCATGCGCAGCATCAGCGGCACGATCTGCTGCCGGGTAAAATCGATTTCCTCGATTTGCTGCGCGATCAGCCGTTTTTCCTCGGCCTGGGAGGTGACCAGTCGCGCCATCTGGTCGTTGTATGCCGTCAGGCCGTCAAGCTCGCGGCTCAGCGCCTGGTATTCGCCGAGCATGACCTGGGTGTCGTCGCTCAGCCGGTCGATTGTTTTCTGGGTGCGCTGCTCGCTGTGGATGTTGTCTTCGCTGCGGGACAGGCTTTTATCGACGGGGTCTGCACCGGCCAGTGGTGCAAGCAGGGCTATCGCGCAAAGGACGGCTGGCGTAAGGGTGTGTCTGAAGCTGGGCAGGTTCATGCGCGGATTGACTCAAGGTGTCGGCAGGCGGGGCAGTTTATACCGGTTTCACGCCCGCGGTGACAGCCCGGCGGATAGCGACGGGCAATACCGCGGTACCTCCCTGTACCGCGGATTGTTCGACCGGGGTTCATGCTAGTTGAAGCGGTATTGCAGGCTGGCGAAGAAACTGCGGCCCGCTCCGGGGACCCGCTCGCCGACGGGCACGTCAGAATTCACGACCCGGTTGATACCGGACAGGTGGTTCTGGTATTCCCGGTCGAAGATGTTCTCGACACCGGCAGTGAGCGACAGGTCGCGGGTAAAATCATAGCCGCCGCGCAGATTCATCAGCCCATAGCCACTGGATTCCGACTCCTCGTTGGTCTCGGAGACCTTGTCCTGCCTGGCGTAGGCGATGCCCTCGAGGCCGACCCACCATTTCGGTGCGCTGTAACTCAGGGTGGCACTGCCGTTCAGCGGGGCGATGCGATACAGGTCGTCGCTGATGTCGTCACGCTTGCCGCGTACATAACTGATCACGCCATCGAGTGACCAGTTGCTGCCGAGGCTCGCGCCCCAGTTCATGTCCAGGCCATAGAGCATGGCGTCGACGTTGCTCCATTGCAGCGGGTTGGGGTCGCCGCCCATGGTGCTGACCATGATGACGACGGGATCGGTCGACGGCGTTCCCTGGATGTAGTCCTTGACGTAGCGATAGAAAATGCGCGGTGACAGGTATCCACGGGGGTTGTTCCAGTCCAGTCCGAGACCGGCCTCGTAGGCGGTTTCCGAGTCCAGGTCGATGTCACCGACATAGTTGTTACCGTCCGCCAGGCCGTTGGTGGATTGCAGCGGTGCCCACAGGTAGAGCTGCTGGTAGGAAGGGGCGCGGTTCTTGATGCCACCCTCGAGGTTGAAGCCCAGCTGCGAGCTGTAGGCATGGTCGAACTTGGCGACCAGGTCAAAGTTGTTCTGGTCGTTGTCCTTGTCGGCGTCGTTGAAACGGTTTTGCAGCGTGGTGATCCCGGGATTAACGCCCGCCATGAAGTGGGATACGTTACCGGCAGTACTGCTGACCCGGGTATAGCGTCCGCCGAGCTGCATGTCCCAGTCGTCGGCGATGTCGCTGTCCCATTCCGCAAACAGGCCAAAGGCGTCACGCTTGACGTCGTTGTAGGGCTCTACATAAAAGTTGGGGTTGTTGACCGGGTCGGTCACGGTGGCATCGTGTTCGTCGAACTGGCCATCGGTGCCCAGCAACAACTGTCCTGCACCCACCGCGAAACCGACATCGGCGCGAAAGCCCAGTCCCTCGCTGGTGGACTCGTTCTCGCGGGTCATCATGGGCATGGGTGGATTGCGCAGCTCGAAGTTGTTCATCTTGTGATCGACATCGTTGTAGAACAGCTGGCCGTGTACATCGTAGGCGCCGAATGTGCCGCTGTACTCGGACTCGAAAATGTCTGTATCGATGTACTTGATGTCCATCGGCAGCGAGGGTGTGCCGGTATCGTCCGTGCGGTTATGACGGTAATTCAGGCCGAGCTCGTGGCCGTTGTCCTGAAATCCGTAGCCGATACCGCCGTTCTTGCGGTCGTATTCCGAGGGCGTTACCGTGCCGCCGGGGAACTCGTAATCATCGCCTTTCTCACGTGACCCGTAGACGTGCATGCGGTGGTTGCGGTTGGACAGTGCACCGAAACCATTGACCGAATAGGAGGTGTCAACCGAGGCGCCACCCAGCATCAGGTCCAGGCTCGGTGTAAATTCGTCGCCGCTGCTGAAATGACTCGTTTTGGCATTGGCCTTCATGGTGCCGCCGATGGTCTCCAGTCCGGAGCTGACCGGCGCGATACCGCGCATGACTTCCAGTGATTCAAGCTGTGCACGGGGTATGTAGGACAGTGGCGTATCCATGCCATTGGGGCCACCCGTGTTGATGTGAATGCCGTTCACCAGAACGTTGACCTGGTCTGCATACATGCCGCGGTACTGGGCAATGCCGGTCAGGGGGCCGTTGCGGTTGACGTTGGCGCCGGGTGCGCGCTCCAGCAATGCCGCGGTATCTGCGGTGGTGACCGGTGTCTGTTCCAGTTGTATCGGGAAAATTGCTGAACCAGACATCGCTGCCCCTTCAACGGTCATTTCCGGCAGTTGTTGTGTCTCTTCAGCCTGGACCGTGGTACTCAGGCACAGTAATGTCACCAGGGTCAGCCTGTTCAGCTGCCCGGGTATGGTTCGTTTGCTATTCAATGAAATTCTCCCGCCGGATTGCTATGTGGTGGTTTATTCAGCAGTTTTTCCGGGGTGAGAATGCTAGCAGCAGAGGGGGATGGTTGGGATGTGGCATATCGTCGCAGTCACTGCCCCGGTTTGCCGGGCCATACCCGGGAATAGCGGCGCTGCGTCCGCTGCATGATCGCTGGCACTTCTGTCGATTGAAGCTATGCTTCTCAGGAGCGAGCCCCACCCATGACGGAACATTGTGAATGTCCTCAAGGAGAGACCCTGGCGTATTCCGGGATGCCTGGTCGCAGCGTCAAGCCTTTGTCTTTGAGTGGCATGCCTGCTAGGGTTCGCCTGCTAGACCTTAAATTAATAAACACACAGGGAGATTTACAATGAAGAATATTAAATGCATGTTTGCCTGCGCACTGCTTGCGACATCCTCGGCTGCCTTTGCCGGCATGAACGACGATCCGGAAATGAGCAAGATCGATACCTCGCCGGACAAGCGTGAGGCGCCACCGGCGGGTATCGACAAGGCTACGCTGGTGGAGGTGATCGCCAAGGTGACCGCTGTCGACATGGCCAATCGTCTGGTAACCATCGAGGGACCTGAGGGCAATTCAGTGGTCATCCAGGTGACCGACCAGGTGAAAAACCTGCCGAATGTCAAGGTCGGTGACAAGGTCAGGATCGAGTACTACCGCAGTGCCTTTGTAGAAATCGAGAAAGATGCCTCGGGTGGCGAGCTGGGTACCGAGATCAGCGCCGCCAGGGTGTCTGCGACCGAGGGTCAGAAACCGGCCGGCGCCGTCGGTGTTGAAATGGTACGTCGTGCCGAGGTGGTCTTTGTGGATCCGTACCAGAAGTTCATCTCTTTCCGCAGCCCGGACCGGGGTCTTCGCAAGATCTCCCTGAAGGACACACCTGAATTGCAGCATTACCTGAAGGAGCTGAAGAAGGGTGACATCGTCCAGGTGACCTACAGCGAGGCACTGGCTATTTCTCTGGAACCGGCTGAGTAACGGGTCGGTCGATTGGAAACCGCCGCTCGAGGCGGTTGTTGTTCGTGCATGCCGGGACGCGTTCTGACGCGCGTCCCGGTGACTGCGCGGTCTGTGTTTGCATGCCTGCTGTTTTCTCACTTGCTGACCGGTTGTGGTCAGCCACCCGGTGGTCAGCACCAGGACTATGCCCCGCAACAGCGGGCTTCACTGTCCAGCGTCTTCTATACTGGCAATCCCTTGCCTGATCCGCCAACCACGGCAGAGCTGGACCAGGTGGCTGAACGGGTTGAATCTTCACAACCCTGGGAAAGGGAGCTGCTGGAGACACTCTACCCGGATAATCACGCGCTGTGGGTTTATGCGACCCGCGACTCTGATGGCGATGGCTTGCTGGATTTCTGGATCAGCGACTATTACGGCCGCTTTCTGGAGGGTGATACCGACCTGGACGGTGACGGGCTGGATAATGTGCTGGATGCCGAGCCTTTCGTGGTCACCCCGGGCGGGCAAAAGACCGCCGGCCTGCCTGCACACGTTGACTGGGCGGGGCAGGGCAAGCCAGCCGAGATGGTGCGCATCCAGCATGCGTTGTATGACAGGCATCGCGTCCTGCTGGTAGAACGCTCGGCGCGCTTCACGCCTGAACTGGCACGTTCGGTTTATGACGTCGTCACCCGCGTCTATCGCGCACTGTTCTCTGACAACGGGACGTTGCCGACGCTGCGCATAATCGCTACCGAGGAATCCTCGTTGCTCAATCCTGATGATGAGGCCGGCGCGGGAGACTTTGCCCAGGTGATGGCGCATTCGCAGACACTGGAGATTTACCGTCGCGGCATCGGCGCGTCCCCCGTCATCCAGCTCGGTTACCTGGCGCACGAGATTGCCCATAACATCCAGTTCTCCTATGACTACGATGCGCAGCGCCAGGATGAGATCATGCGTCGCAACTACTTTGCTGCGCCCCATTTTCTTGAACTGGTTGGGCAGTATGGCTGGACGACGGTCGATGTCGAGCTGGAAGCCGATACCGGGTACGCGCTGTTCCGGCCGCATTATGTCGTGCTGGAACCGCATGAATACCGTTACCGGGGCAGGTCACCCGAGGAGTGGGAGGCATGGCTGACGGCGATCTATGAAGAAGTTGGCGAGGCCGACTACCTGGGTGACGAGCGCATTACTGCGCAGCACATTCTCGGTGACTATTCACTGAGTGGGCCGTGGGAGTGGTACAGCGACTATGTCATTGCCTGGCTCTACCTGGCGATGCTCGATTCGCTGACTGATCAGTGTGCACCTGAACGGCGGGCTGCGCTGGCGGCGGCCTTTCAGAATGAGACAGTGCAGGGTGAGTGGCCCTGGTTCCGGTTTGAAAATGGACGCGGCGCAGCGGTGCTGGCGCACCTCGACCAGGAATACCCGCTGGATCCCGTCGATATCGACTACCTGGCCGAGCAGTATTTACAGGCCGCGCACCCGGGGATCTGTACTTCAGGTTGAACCAGTCGCGACCTGTCGCGGCCAGCAGTCCGGCGTGCAGCGCTGTGTGCAGGTGATGGCTGCGGAGCAGGGCGATGTTCTCAAGACGCAGGACGCCTACCGGTGGATCAGTCTACCTGCCGTCCGGCCCATCGACTGGAGCCGTAGTAAATGTTCTTTATGAAGACCTGCCTTAGCCGTGTCGTTCTTACTACACCCCCCTGCAATGGCAGTCGGGTAAGCCGGCTATCTTGCAAGCAAGTTCGCAGCCGCCCTCCGCAAACAGACCTTCCAGATTTTTCCTGGAGCATGGAATATTGGGGCTGATTTGTTCGCTAAGGGTGTTAATGATTGTCCTGGGTTCAGGTGCAATACCGTATTCAGTGTAATAGTCCCTTAAAAAATTGATAATGAGCCAATGGCAATCCGACAATTCCACGCCATGCTCTTTCGCCATGTGAATGGCGAAGTCTTTGCTCCATGCGTCGAAGTTAACCAGATAACCCTTCTATTAAATTCCAGGCTCGAGCTTTGATCTAACATGTGCCCCTCCGATTCAGATATCCAAGGTCGTCTTTGAAGCCTACACCCGGTAAGTATTTATCACCAAATGCTTTCATAG
>CAJQNP010000136.1 GCA_905479705.1 uncultured Gammaproteobacteria bacterium | reverse complement strand
TCTACTCCACCTTTCTGCAACGCGCCTACGACCAGCTGATCCATGACGTCGCGCTGCAAAACCTCGATGTCACCTTTGCCATCGACCGCGCCGGGCTGGTGGGTGCCGACGGTGCCACGCATGCCGGTGTGTTTGACCTGGCTTTCCTGCGCTGCATTCCCAACATGCTGATCCTGGCGCCGGCCGACGAGGCCGAATGTCGCCAGATGCTGACCACGGCGTATAACTACAAAGGACCCGCGGCCGTGCGTTATCCGCGCGGCACCGGGCCGGGCGTGACCCCGGTGAACACCCTGCTGCCCCTGCCCATTGGCAAGGCCGATATCGTGCGCAAGGGTACGGGTATCGCCATCCTGGCATTTGGCAGCCGCGTGGCTGCCGCGCTGGAGGCCGGCGCTGAACTCGACGCCACCGTCGTCAACATGCGCTTCGTGAAACCCCTCGATACCGACATGATTGAACGCATCGCCGCCGATCACCCGGCCATTGTCACGGTCGAGGAAAATGCCCTGCAGGGCGGCGCCGGATCTGCCGTGAATGAAGTGCTGCTGGCCCAGGGTGCCCCCAACCGCATCCTTAACCTGGCGATTCCCGACCAGTTCATCGAACACGGCGACCATCAACAACAACTGGCCGAATGCGGACTGGATGCCTCGGGGATACTCGCAGCGATCAGGGCCGCAGGACCCGGCGAGTCGGAAATCTCCACTGCAGCGCTTCGTCAATCAAACTGATGCTCCGCTGATAACCGCAGATCCTGCCGTGTCCGGGCCAGCGGCCCGGTCAATCGGCAGCAGTTCTGCACCGGGAACAAGCGATGGCTGAACAGGGCCCCGACAACGACATCCCGCCACTGCCTTTCAGGAACCATTCGTTCCTGAGCTTTCTCGGCACCCAGGCCCTTGGCGCCTTCAACGACAATGTCTTCAAGCAACTGGTGCTGCTGCTCGGCGTTGGCTACCTGATAGCCGATATCGAATACCAGGCCGTCGTTTCATTCCTGTTCGCACTGCCCTTCCTGCTGTTTTCCGGGCTGGCCGGTGACATCTCCGACCGTATCAGCAAGGGCCGCATGATGGTGTCATGCAAGGTTGCGGAAATCATCATTGCCGTGCTCGGTGTCGGCGGCTTTCTCATGGTCTCCTCGGCACAGGCGGACACGGCCAGTGCACCGCTCTACCTGTGGCTGCTGGCCGGGGTGGTATTCCTGCTCGGCACGCAGAGTGCCTTCTTCGGGCCACCCAAGTACGGTGGACTGCCGGAACTGGTGCGCCCCGGTGACCTGCCCACGGCCACCGGCCTGACACAGATGACCACCTTTCTCGCCATTATCTTCGGCGTATCACTGGCCGGGTATCTTGCCGATATTTTCGCAGATCGTATCTACGTCGCCGGCCTGGTAACCGTCTCCATCGCGGTACTTGGAACGCTGGTCTCGCTCGGCATCAGGCGCAATCCACCCACCGACCCCGGGCGGGTCATCTCGGCACACTCGTTCACCAGCATCCTGCGCACCCTGGCAGGTATCTTTCGCAATGATCAGCTGATGATGCGCGTCATGGTGATCTATTCCTGGTTCTGGTTCGTCGGTGGCGTTGCGATCACGGCCATCAATGCCTTCGGGCGCTTCCAGCTGGGCCTGAATAATTTTGAAACCAGTCTCATGGTCGCAACCACCTCACTGGGGATTGCCATCGGCAGCGTACTGGTCGGGCGACTCTCCCGCGGCAAGGTGCGGCTTGGACTGGTAGTGCCGGCATTACTGCTGCTGAGCGTGTGCCTGTCGGTCTTCCTGTTTTTACCGGTGCACGCCCCGACGCTGGAGGATATCCAGAACTTCAACCGCCTCAAGCTGACCCCCGAACTACTGGAGTCGGCGCGCATCATTCCACTGGCACCGCTCGGGATTCGCACCACGGCCTTCGTGCTGTTCTTTCTGCTGGGTATCGCTGCAGGATTTTACTCGGTCCCCCTGCTGACCTTCCTGCAAATGCGCCCACCGTCCAGCGAGAAGGGCCGCGTCTTTGCAACCGTCAACTGGTTCAACTGGGTCTTTATACTGGCAGCCGCCATTTTTTACGGTATCGGTATCTCGTTGTTTGACAGCCGTGCCAACCTGCTGCTTGCCTCGCTGGGCGGCATGACACTGCTGACAGGAATACTCGTGCTGCCGGGTATCTTTCGACGTATTCACGAGGAGCGACCCGACTTTGTCTATTTCAAACATCGCTGAAAACCAGGCAAGCAAAGCGCCACGCTGGCTGTTGTCAGCGGCCTTATCGGGCGTACTGCTGCTCACTGCCTGCGCCACGCCACTCAAGCCGGTCGCACTGCCGGAATCCCGCGCCCTGGTCATTGATTCAGCAACGCCTGCCTGGGCAGCACTGCACGACAACCTGCCCGATGACCGCAACACCTCGTGGTTTCATATACAGGACGTCGGTCCCGAGGCGCTGCGCTGGCGCCTCGCCATGATCGACACGGCAACCGTGTCCCTTGATGCGCAGTACTTCATCTGGAAGCAGGATGCGGTTGGCTCTCTGATGATGGAGCGCGTCCTCAATGCGGCAGACCGGGGTGTACGCGTGCGTATGCTTCTGGACGACAGCTTCCTCTCCGGCGAGGAGGACCTGATGCTGGAGGTCGATGCGCACCCGAATATCGAGTTGCGTATCTTTAATCCGTTCGAGGTGCGCTCATCGAGTATGTCACTGCGCTATCTCGGCAACCTGAATGATTTTGAACGCACCAACCATCGCATGCACAACAAGCTACTGATCGCCGATGGCCAGGTGGCCATTGTCGGCGGTCGCAATATCGCCAATGAGTATTTTGACTTTGATACCGAGCTGAATTTTCGCGATTTCGATGTGATGACGACCGGGGAGGTCCTGCCTGACATCAGCGCCAGCTTTGATGATTACTGGAACTCGGGCTGGGCCTACCCCATCAGCCTGGTCGCACATCGCACGCCGAGCACAGCCGAACTGGCAACACTGCGCGCACAGTTACGCCACAATGCCGCCCCGCTGGATGCATGGCATGCCGCGAATGACAACCAGCCCGAAACGCTGCCAGCGCGCTGGAAGAGCCTTGCGC
>CAJQNP010000135.1 GCA_905479705.1 uncultured Gammaproteobacteria bacterium | reverse complement strand
GCTGTTGCGGATGCATGCCCGTCGATAATCGCCAGCGATGATAGTCCTGTTCACCGATTTTGGCCTGCAAGGTCCGTATACCGGCCAGGTGATTGCGCGGTTGTTGCAGCAGGCGCCGGGCGTGCCGGTCATCAAGCTGTTCTCCGATCTGAAGCCGTTCGATGTACAGGCTGCAGCGTACCTGTTGCCCTCCTACAGCGCCGGGTTTCCGCCCGGTACGGTGTTCCTGTGTGTGGTCGATCCCGGGGTGGGGAGTGATCGGCCGGCCATCGTCTTGAAGGCCGATGATTACTGGTATGTAGGACCAAACGAGGGGCTGTTCGCCCTGGTGGCGCGCCGCGCGGACCGGGTCGAGTGTCGTCTGCTGCCGTCCGCCAGCGGTGCTTCCAGCAGTTTTCACGGCCGTGACGTGTTTGCACCGGTGGCGGCACAACTGGCAACCGGGCAGGCCGTTGATGCACGGCCGGTCCCGGCAGGGGAGGTTGAACAACCGGGCTGGCCGGATGACCTGTTCCGTGTCGTTTATGTTGACCGCTATGGCAATGCGATCACCGGTATACGCGCTGGACAGCTCGGTGTGACCCGGGTGATCCACGTCAAGGGCCATGCCCTGCACGCGCAACGGACCTTCAGTGACGTGCCGTCAGGTACGCCGTTCTGGTATGAAAACTCTAGTGGCCTCATTGAGTTGGCGGTCAATCGTGGCAGGGCGGATGAACAGCTTGGCGCCGTGGTCGGGGTAACCCTCACCGTGACCTGAGTAGCCATGGCCCCTGTGATGCTGGACGCCGCACAGAATAAATAAGTATAATACGATAATCTAATATTATGTGTCCCGTGCGAGTCATGACGGGGTTTCGGCACACGCTGTGAACCACAGCGATCACATGGAGAGTTCTATGCTTTTACCCATACACAGGACTGTGGCCTTTCTGCTGCTGTCATGGCTGGCGGCGGTTGCCAATGCCACTGATGTCGTCAGCGAGAACCTGGTCTTTCTCAAGGAAGACGGCCGCAGTTACCTGCTGCAGCGCTCGCTGCGCACAGGCTGGACACAGTATGACTTCTACCTCGACAAGAGCGTTGGTCCTGCCGAGCTTTATTATGTCGATCCGCCGCAGCATGACTGGGTGCTTGATCAGGATGATGTGAATCAACTGAAATTCAAGACCGGCACTTTCACCGTCATGTATCCCGGCAGCTACGGCGAGCGGGTTACTGTCGACGAGGAGGGCATCTATACGCTTGATACCCATGATGGCATTTCCCGCGATGACGGTCATTTTGGTTTCTGGCACGCGCCCGGTAATTACAACCGCTTCGTACAGGCGTGGGTATTTCCCGAGGCGTTCAGGATTATCGGTTACGAGAGCAATCGTGACGGTGAATGGGTGGAGCAAAACAACACGCTGACGTACTACGGGATGGATGTTAATGACCTGACCTTCAGCGTGCGTTACACGCTGAACGACACGGATGGTGACGCTGTGCCGGATAATGATGACCGCTGCCCGCAGACGGCGGCCGCTGTCGTGGTCGACGAAGCCGGTTGTGAGGCCGACAGTGACCATGACGGTGTGCTTAATCCTGTTGATCAGTGCGCCGCGACGCCGGCAGATGCCAGTGTGGATGAACGCGGTTGTGAAACCGACAGTGATGGCGATGGTGTGTCCGACAGCAGCGACCAGTGCCCGGAAACCGCGGCAGGGGCTGATGTAAATCGCCAGGGCTGTGAGCCGGACTGCGATGCTGATGGTGTCGTCAACAGCCAGGACAAGTGCCCGCGTACACCGGCGGGAGCCAGTGTGAACGCGCAAGGCTGCGAGGTTGACCTGGATGGCGACGGTGTTGCCAACAGTGCGGATGAATGTCCGCGCACACCTGCCGGGATGCAGGTGGACGCCCGTGGTTGCGAGCCGGACGCGGACATGGATGGTATCGTGGACAGTCAGGACAAGTGTCCGGACAGCGCCGCCGGTAGTGTCGTGGATATCAAGGGCTGTGAGCTTGACGGCGATGCCGATGGTATCGTGGACAGTCAGGATAAGTGCCCGGGCAGTCCTGGCGGTGTCGTCGTGAATGCCGGGGGTTGTGAACTCGACAGTGATGCCGATGGCGTCGTCGACAGTGCGGACCGGTGTGCTGACACGCCCGCAGGCCATGCGGTGGACGCACAGGGCTGTCAGACAGATACCGATTCCGATGGTGTGCTGAATACGGCAGACCTGTGTGCGGATACGGCCGCGGGTGTCACCGTTGATGCAACCGGTTGTGATGCCGACAAGCCCATTGAATTACGCGGTGTGAATTTCCATTTTGATTCGGATGAACTTACCGAGAAGTCCAGGGTAATCCTTGACGGTGTCGCGCAGACCCTGCGTAATCATACGGGCCTGCGTCTGGAGGTTGCCGGGCATACCGATTCCGCGGGTGTCGACGATTTCAATCTCGACCTTTCCACGCGACGTGCCCTGATGGTGCGCGACTACCTGGTGTCCCGGGGTGTTGATGCCGACCAGCTCACATCACAGGGATACGGCGAGGCGCACCCCGTGGACAGTAACGAGACGGCGGAAGGACGCGCCGCGAACCGTCGGGTGGAACTGCTGCGCCTGCCCGAATAGCCGGGGTGACCGGGGTGCTGTCCTGCTAGCCGGCCTTTGCCGGCTTGACTGATCGCGCCGGGTGTCGCTCCATGGCCTGCTTGAGAAACAGCCCGGTGTAGGAACTCTCGTGACGCGCCACCTCTGCAGGTGTGCCGCTGACGACAATCTCGCCGCCGCCGGTGCCACCCTCGGGACCAAGGTCGATGATCCAGTCGGCCGTCTTGATCACGTCCAGGTTGTGCTCGATAACGATGATGGTGTTGCCGTGATCGCGCAGTCGATGCAGCACGGTCAGCAGTTGCGCGATGTCATGGAAATGCAGGCCGGTGGTCGGTTCATCGAGGATGTACAGGGTCTTGCCGGTGTCGCGTTTTGAAAGTTCACGCGCGAGTTTGATGCGCTGGGCCTCGCCGCCGGACAGCGTGGTCGCGTTCTGTCCGAGCTTCAGGTAGGACAGGCCGACATCCATGAGTGTCTGCAGCTTGCGCGCCACCACCGGAATGGGACTGAAGAACGGCAGCGCATCCTCGACCGTCAGCTCCAGCACCTCGTGTATGTTCTTGCCCTTGTAGCGGATCTCCAGCGTCTCGCGGTTGTAGCGCTTGCCCTTGCAGACATCGCAGGGCACGTAGATGTCGGCGAGGAAGTGCATCTCCACCTTGATGACACCGTCACCCTGGCAGGCCTCGCAGCGACCACCCTTGACGTTGAAGCTGAAGCGGCCCGGCTTGTAGCCGCGTGAGCGTGCCTCCTGCGTGGCGGCAAACAGTTCTCGCAGCGGTGTGAACAGACCGGTGTAGGTCGCCGGGTTGGAACGCGGTGTGCGCCCGATGGGACTCTGGTCGATGTCCACGATCTTGTCGAAATACTCCAGTCCGTCGACGGAATCGCAGGGTGCCGGGCTGGTCGAGGCCTTGTTCAGTTCGCGTGCGGCATAACGGTACAGCGTGTCGTTGATCAGGGTTGACTTGCCCGAGCCGGAGACGCCGGTGATGCAGGTCATCTGTCCAACGGGGATCTCTGCGGTCACGGACTTCAGGTTATTGCCGGTGGCGCCACGCACCGCCAGTTTTCTCTCCAGGTCAAACACGCAATCGTGCGGGGCCATCGCGATGACCTCGTCACCGGCGAGGTAGCGGCCGGTGAGTGACTGCGTGTCGGCGATGATCTGTTCCGGTGTGCCCTGCGAGACAATCTCGCCGCCATGCACGCCGGCGCCGGGGCCGACATCAACCACGTAGTCGCTGGCGCGAATGGCTTCCTCGTCGTGTTCGATGACGATCACGGTGTTACCCAGGTCGCGCAGGTGGGTGAGGGTGTTGAGCAGGCGCTGGTTGTCGCGTTGATGCAGGCCGATGGACGGTTCGTCGAGGATGTACATGACGCCGACCAGTCCGGCACCGATCTGGCTGGCCAGCCGGATGCGTTGTGCCTCGCCCCCGGAGAGTGTCTCCGCGCTGCGGTCCAGCGACAGGTAGTCGAGCCCGACATTGACGAGGAACGACAGCCGCTGGTTGATTTCCTTCAGGACCTTGCCGGCAATCTCGCCGCGACGGCCTTCCAGTTGCAATGAATCGAACAGCGACTGGCAGGCACCGACCGGCAAGGCGGTGACCGCCGGCAGGGTGTCGCCATTGATGGTGACATGACGGGCGGCCTTGTTGAGCCGTGTACCCTGGCAATCCGGACATTGCTGGTTGCTGAGGTAGCGTGACAACTCCTCGCGGACCGTGCTCGACTCGGTCTCGTGATAGCGGCGCTTCATGTTGGTGATGATGCCCTCGAAGGGGTGCTTGCGAACCACCGAGCCGCGGCGTTCATGCAGGTAGGTAAAGTTGATCTGCTCTCCCTTGCTGCCGTGCAGGATGATGTCCTGGATATCCCCGGGCAGTTCCTCGAACGGGGTGTCGAGATCAAAGCCATAATGCTCGGCCAGCGAGGTGATCAGCTGGAAATAGTAGGCGTTGCGGCGGTCCCAGCCGCGCACGGCGCCGCCGCCGAGACCGAGTTCCGGGTGCGCGACCACGCGTGCGGTATCAAAGTACTGGCGTACGCCCAGGCCGTCGCACTCCGGGCAGGCACCGGCCGGGTTGTTGAAGGAGAACAGCCGCGGTTCCAGCTCGCTGATGGAGTAACCGCATTGCACGCAGGCAAACTTTGCCGAGAACAACAGCTCCTCTTCGTCTTTCCTGTCCATCCAGGCAATGCGTGCGAGTCCGTCGGACAGGTTCAGCGCGGTCTCGAAGGATTCCGAGAGGCGCAGCTGCAGGTCCTCGCGGACCTTGAAGCGGTCGACCACGGCCTCGATGACGTGCTTGCGGCGCAAGTCGAGTTTCGGTGTCTGGTCGAGTTCCACGACCTCGCCATCGATGCGTGCGCGCACGAAACCGCTGGCACGCAATTCCTCGAGGACCTGCACGTGTTCGCCCTTGCGGGCCTCCACGACCGGGGCCAGCAACATCAGGCGGCTGCCTTCCGGCAGCGTCAGCACGTGGTCGACCATCTGGCTGATAGTCTGTGCCTCGAGCACGGTGCCGTGTTCCGGGCAGTGTGGTGTCCCGACGCGCGCATACAGCAGGCGCAGGTAATCGTAGATCTCGGTAATGGTGCCGACGGTGGAGCGCGGATTGTGCGAGGTGGATTTCTGTTCGATCGAGATGGCGGGTGACAGGCCCTCGATGTGGTCGACGTCCGGCTTTTCCATCATCGACAGAAACTGGCGCGCATACGCGGACAGTGACTCGACGTAACGACGCTGGCCTTCCGCATAGATGGTATCGAAGGCGAGCGACGACTTGCCGGAACCGGACAGGCCGGTGATCACGATCAGCTTGTCCCGGGGCAGGTCCAGGTCGATGTCTTTCAGGTTATGGGTACGCGCGCCGCGTATTTGAATTGTGTCCATGACTGTCACTGCGGGTTGGGGCAACCTGTTAATATACTGCGTTTTCACGGTCAGGGTAATCAGGAGTAGCAGCAAGTGCAGCGCATCGAACAGCCGGAAGGGGGCATGAGCCGCGGGGAATTCAGGGCAGCCCTTTCACTTTCAAGCGTTTACGCGTTGCGCATGCTGGGTCTGTTCATGATCCTGCCGGTATTTGCCCTGTATGCCGGTGATCTCGAGGGCGTCACACCGACCCTGACCGGCCTGGCCATCGGTATCTACGGCCTGACCCAGGCCCTGTTGCAGATCCCGGCCGGGCTGCTGTCCGACCGGATTGGCCGCAAGCCGGTGATTATCGGCGGTTTACTGGTATTTGCGCTGGGCAGTGTGGTGGCGGCACTGGCCGACAGCATGCTGGTGGTGATCCTCGGCCGGGCCCTGCAGGGCGCCGGTGCCATTGCCGCGGCCATCATGGCGCTGGCGGCCGATCTCACTCGCGAGCAGCACCGCATCAAGGCCATGGCCCTGATTGGTATGAGTATCGGCCTGTCGTTTGCGCTGGCGCTGGTGCTCGGACCGGTCCTGAATGACTGGGTGGGCGTGCCCGGTATCTTTGCGATTACCGCGGTGCTGGCACTGGGCGGCATCCTCGTGGTGGGGTTCGTGGTGCCGCGTCCGGTCGTCAGTCGTCCACACCGTGTCGCCGAGGCAATCCCGGACCAGTTCGGTCGGGTGTTGCGGCAGACACAGCTGTTGCGGCTGGATTTCGGCATCCTCATGCTGCACGCGATCCTGACGGCAAGCTTCGTGGTGCTGCCGCTAATCCTGCGTGACCAGGCCGGTGTCGCTGCCAGCGCCCACTGGAAGATCTATCTACCCGTGCTGGTGTGTTCGGTGCTGGCGATGTTGCCACTGATCATAATGGCGGAACGCAAGGGCCGGGTCCGGCCGGTGTTCCTGTCGGCCATCGCGCTGTTGATCGCCGCCGAGCTCGGCCTGTTTTTGCTGCCCGTGACCCTGTACAGCGTGGTGTTCATGATGTTCGTGTTTTTTACGGCATTTAACCTGCTGGAGGCGATGCTGCCCTCGCTGATTTCCCGGATTGCACCAGCCGACTGTCGCGGCACCGCGATGGGCTTTTATTCCAGCTCGCAATTCTTCGGCGCGTTTCTTGGCGGCGCGCTGGGTGGTGTGCTGCACCAGTATGCGGGCACGCATGCCGTGTTTCTGTGCAGTGCTATTGGTGCGGCGCTGTGGTTGTTGCTGGCGCTGTCGATGTCTCGTCCGGAAAAACTCAGCAGCTATATATATAAGATAGCTGGCGGTGAACCGGAGGCTGCGGAACAGCTGGCGCAACGCTTGCTGGCGCTTGCCGGGGTGGCCGAGGCCGTGGTGGTGGCCGAGGAGGGCGTTGCCTACCTGAAGGTCGACAAGCGGGTGTTCGACGAGACGTCACTGCCTTGATCGTGCAGCTGCCCTGCGCCATGTGATCGTCTGTAGCCCGGATGGAGTGAAACGCAATCCGGGGCCGCCTTCCCGGATTCCACTGCGTTGCATCCGGGCTACGTTTGCTGGATGGGGTGAAACGCAATCCGGGATCGCCTTCCCGGATTCCACTGCGTTGCATCCGGGCTACGTTTGCTGCAATCCACGCTCAGCATTGAAATAATTGCGATCCGTATGCCACCGGCATATCGACTGCTGTAGGAGCGGCTTGTAGCCGCGAAAGTCTTTGCCGGCATCGTTCGATGCGTGTGTCCCTGCAGGAGCGGATCGCATCCGCGACCTTCACCCGTTAGCAAACAAGCGCTTGCGGCCAATAACAGCGTTCGCTGACGACGTGCCGGTCTCTCACGTCTAATCCCGCACGAATATACGGGTACGGATCAGTCAAATCCGATAGCACCCCACCACACCATCGCATAGAATAGGGCCCGGAAAATGCCGCCGGGGCGCGGCTCACAGGGACTGTGAAAACCTACAGATAACAGGAGAACAACATGGCACGAGGAGTGAACAAGGTGATACTGGTCGGGAACCTGGGCAAGGATCCCGAGGTTCGGTACATGCCGAACGGTAACGCGGTCGCGAATATCACGCTGGCAACGTCAGAGTCCTGGAAGGACAAGCAGACGGGCGAGCAGAAGGAAAATACGGAATGGCACCGCGTGGTACTGTTCCGCCGCCTCGGGGAGATCGCCGGGGAATACCTGAAAAAGGGCTCGCAGGTCTATATAGAAGGCAAGCTACAGACCCGCAAATGGCAGGACAACTCGGGGAATGACCGCTATACCACCGAGATCGTTGCCAACGAGATGCAGATGCTGGGCGGGCGCGGTGGCGGCGGCAGTGCCGGCTTCTCGGCCGATTCAGCCCCGGCTCAGTCTTCACAGCCTGCACCGGCGCCAGCTGCCGCGGGCGATTTTGATGATGATATTCCGTTCTAGCCGGTCACCCGGCTGACTCAAAAGGCCTGCATTGCAGGCCTTTTTTTATGCCTGCTCAATCCTGCACCCTGCTGGCGGGATGCCGCTACCGGCATCGCCTGGGTGGGATTTGTTCCCCTATATTGCGAAAAATTTACTGTCAAAACCCAAGATATTGGGTCTCGACTTTGGTTATAATGCGGTCATTCGTCGCCAGTGCTGGCCAATTTTGGGCCAAAAAAATTAAAAATCGGCGACATGCTGTCAATTTACGATAGGTAATTTCAGCAACCTTTTGATTTCTAATTCGTATGTTCGCATGGCTCTGTCGACGAATTGGAAAATCGGGCTAAGTTACTGTCCAGATAACGATTTTTTGCAGTTTTTGCTTGACGAAGGCGGTCTCCATCCCTATAGTGTCGCAAAGTGGGGCTCAGTGGTAATTCGTGGGTTCCAAGGGAGAGAAAGGGGGCTGTTTTGTTCAGAGGTGGTAGCACGGTGAATCTGGATGCGAAGGGGCGTATGGCCCTTCCCACC
Source organism: uncultured Gammaproteobacteria bacterium (assembly GCA_905479705.1). GTDB lineage: Bacteria > Pseudomonadota > Gammaproteobacteria > UBA9214 > UBA9214 > UBA9214. Next base: position 5,193 of record CAJQNP010000135.1, on the reverse strand, counting down.
CGTTACCGCGCCGATCTCACGGAACGCTGCCAGGGCCGGGTGGTATTGACGGTCCATGACGACAGCTGCCTGCTGTTGTATCCCCAGCCCGAATGGGACGAGATTGAACGCAAGCTCGTCCGTCTCCCCAACCAGAACAAACGCACCCGTACCCTGCAGCGCATGTTGCTTGGTCATGCAACTGAATTCGAGATGGACAAGAACGGACGGATACTGATTCCGCCGCGCTTGCGTGAATTCGCACAGTTGGAAAAACGCGTCGTGCTTGCAGGTCTGGGGAACAAGTTTGAAATCTGGAACGAGGAAGCGTGGGAAAAGAGTTGCGGGGACTGGGTGTCACACGAAGATGATGAAGGCGACATGCCTGACTCGCTTGAATCACTGACGCTCTGATTCGTGACAAAACAATATTCACACCGGCCGGTACTCCTCGATGAAGTACTTGCCGGTCTCTCAATTAAAGCAGATGGAATTTACGTTGACGGAACTTTTGGTCGTGGTGGGCATGCAGGTGCGATTCTTGCCATGCTCGGACCGGAAGGCAGGCTGCTTGCCATGGACAAGGACCCGGAAGCAGTGCAGTCAGCCGAAACACAGTTCGGCGGGGATCGCCGTTTTGCAATCGAACAGGGCAGTTTCACAATGCTAGGCAGCATGGTTGCACGTCAGGACTTGCAGGGTAAGGTGAGCGGTCTGTTGCTGGACCTGGGGGTTTCTTCGCCCCAGCTCGATGATTCTTCCCGTGGTTTCAGTTTCTCCGAAGAGGGTCCGCTCGATATGCGCATGGACCCCTCGCAGGGTATCAGCGCAGCGCAATGGCTTAACGAAGCCGATGAAAAGGAAATCAGCCGGGTTCTGAAAACGCTTGGCGAGGAACGTTTCTCGCGTCGTATTGCGCGTGCCATCGTCGCGCAGCGTGCCACGCAGCCGCTGCAAACAACCCGCGAACTGGCAGAGCTGATTTCCGCGGCCGTGCCGATGCACGAGAAACACAAGCACCCGGCGACGCGCAGCTTTCAGGCTATCCGCATTTTTATCAACTCGGAACTGGACGATGTGCGCAGCGTGCTTGAGCAGGTGCCGGACGTGCTGGCCACGCACGGCCGTATGGCTGTCATCAGTTTCCATTCACTGGAAGACCGTATCGTCAAGCGTTTCATTCGTGACGAGTACCGCGGCGAACAGCCACCGCGGGAATTCCCGCTGGCCGGCATGGATTACCAGCCGCGCCTGAAGCCGGTCGGCAAGGCGATTCGTGCCAGCGAGAAAGAGATCTCCGAAAACCCGCGGGCTCGCAGTGCGGTGTTGCGCATCGCGGAGCGACTGCAATGACATCACGTCCGGTCAACCTCGGTGTGCTGTTGTTCGTGGTGGTGTCTACCGCGGTTGCCGTGGTGTATTCCAAGCACCAGGCACGCAAGCTGTTTGTTGAATTGCAGTCGCTCGGTAATGAACGCGACGACATGGATATTGAATGGGGTCAGTTGCAGCTCGAGCAGAGCACCCTGACCACGCACGGTCAGGTCGAGCGTGCCGCGCGCGAGCAACTGGGCATGGTGAGCCTGTCTGCTGACAACATGGTGATCGTCAAGCCATGAACCGGTCCAGGGAGAAAAAACACTGCGACGCCCGTCGCGCTTTTCTGTTTTTGTGCATGGGGCTGGCAGCCGTGACGCTGGTATGGCGTGCCGTGTGTCTGCAGGTGCTGGACAAGGACTTTCTGCAATCGCAGGCCGATGCGCGTCACCTGCGTGTCGTGTCACTGCCGGCACACCGCGGCAAGATCCTGGATCGCAACGGCGAGCCGCTGGCGATCAGTACGCCGGTCGAGTCCGTGTGGGCCAACCCGCAGGTGCTGGGCGGTGAAATGCAGCGTATACCGGAATTGAGCAAACTGCTTTCGCTGGACGCCGCCAGGGTGCAACAGCTGGTTGCCAGCCGCGCGGACCGCGAGTTTGTCTATCTGGATCGTCACATTTCTCCGGAGCTTGCCGCGCAGGTCAAGGCCCTGAAAATACCCGGTGTGCATCTGCAGCGTGAATACCGCCGTTACTACCCGGGGGGCGAGGTGACAGCGCACGTCACCGGTTTCACCAATATCGATGATATCGGTCAAGAGGGTATCGAGCTGGCCTACGAGGAATGGCTCGGCGGTGAACCGGGTGCCAAGCGTGTCGTCAAGGACGGCAACCACAACATCATCGAGGATGTTGAGAGTATTCGCCGGCCACGTCCCGGCAAGGACCTCGTGCTCAGTATCGACCGCCGTATCCAGTACCTTGCCTATCGCGCACTCAAGTCGGCCATGAAGGAACACCAGGCACGCGCAGCAACGGCCGTGCTGCTCGATGTGAAAAGCGGTGAAGTCATCGCGATGGTCAACCAGCCATCATTTAATTCCAACAACCGCCAGCAGCTGCGCAGTTCCAGCATGCGCAACCGCGCCGTGACCGATGTGTTCGAGCCGGGCTCCACCATGAAGCCGTTTATTGCCGCGAGTGCGCTGCAGAGCGGGCGCTACCGCGCAGATACCCTGGTGGCCACCTCGCCGGGCTGGATGCGCGTCGGTGTCAATACCGTGCGTGATGTGCACGACTACGGCGAGCTGGATGTGACCGGGGTCATTCGCAAGTCCAGCAACGTGGGCATCTCCAAGATCGCGCTGGCGCTGCCCGCGGAAGAAATCTGGGAGACGCTGTCCGAGCTCGGTTTTGGCGCGCAGACCTTCAGCGGTTTCCCCGGCGAGGCTTCCGGCCTGCTGTCCTACCACGGTGGCTGGAATGCCATTGAAACGGCAACCCTGTCGTTCGGCTACGGTGTGTCGGTCACCTCGCTGCAGCTGGCGCAGGCCTACGCCGTGCTGGCAACCGGCGGCGTCAAGCGCTCGGTGACGTTCTTGCGCGATGGCGATGTCACGGAGGAGCGACGTGTCATGCCTGCTGCCGTGACGCGCCAGGTTGTCGATATGCTCGAAGAGGCCGTGGGTCCGGACGGCACCGCACCTCAGGCACGCGTACCCGGTTACCGTGTCGCCGGCAAGACCGGCACCGTGAAGAAGTCGACTGCCGGCGGTTATTCAAGTAACCAGTACCTCGCCGTGTTTGCCGGGTTGGCGCCGGCCAGTGATCCGCGCTTTGTCATGGTCGTCATGGTGGATGACCCGAGTAACGGTAAATACTACGGCGGGCAGGTTGCCGCGCCGGTGTTCTCCAGTGTCATGGCCGGTGCGCTGCGCTTGATGGCGGTACCACCCGATGATGTGCCCTTGTTGCAAACGCGCGTAGTCGCGGGGGAGGAACCTGCATGATGACAGCAGAACGAGTGGCTGCCACGCATACTGTTGCTGGCCTGCTGCGGGAATTCAAAGACGTTCGTGTTGCTGGCGAGATCGGTGTAAACGGTCTCGCGACGGACAGTCGCAAGGTTCAGGCGGGAGATCTGTTCCTGGCCGTGGCCGGCACCCAGACGCACGGTTTGCAGCATGCCCGCCAGGCGATCGCGCTGGGTGCGGCCGCGGTTGCCTGGGAACCCGTTGAGGGTGATGCCGGTCTGGCCGAGACGGCTGCATTGTTAACGGTCCCGGCTGTCGCCGTGCCCAGCCTGGGACAGCGCGTTGGACTGATTGCTGACCGCTTTTACGGTCACCCGTCACGGGGCATGTTTACCATTGGTGTTACCGGCACCGACGGCAAGACTTCCTGCAGTCACTTTATTGCGCAGGCGCTTGACAGTCATGACCGTCGTTGCGGCGTCATCGGTACGCTCGGTTACGGTTTGTATGGCGAGCTTTCCACGTCCGTGCATACCACCCCGGATGCACTGACGGTGCAGCAGGCCATGCGTGCCATGCAAACGGCCGGTGCGCGTTGTGTTGTCTCCGAGGTTTCCTCGCACGCCATGGACCAGGGCCGCGTGCGCGGCGTGAGCTTCGACATTGCCGTGCTCACCAACCTGACGCGCGATCATCTTGATTACCACGGCGACCTCGAATCCTATGCCGAGGCGAAGCGCAAACTGTTTCATTCCGACGGCCTGCGCTATGCCGTGATCAACGCCGATGACAATTTCGGCAGCGCCCTGCTGGATGCGATACCGCCCGGTGTGGCGCCGATTGCCTACCGGCTTGAGAATGACCCGTTCAGGACGCGTTTTCCGGCGCAGTGGGTTATCGGTCGTAACCTGTATTTTGATGTCAACGGCCTGAGCATGGATGTGCAAACGCCATGGGGCAGCGGTTCACTGCATTGCGGGCTGCTCGGGCGCTTCAATGCCAGCAACCTGCTGGCGACACTGGCGAGCCTGTGTGTGGCCGGCCTGCCGTTTCAGGAGGCGCTGCGGCGACTGGCCGTGACACGTACCGTAGCGGGCCGCATGGAACGTTTTGACATGGGCGAGGGCCGGCCGCTCGCGGTGGTTGATTTTGCCCACACCGCTGCAGCGCTCGAGGGCGTGCTGAGTTCCCTGCGTGCGCACTGTCGCGGCAAGTTGTGGTGTGTGTTCGGTGCCGGCGGTGATCGCGACCGCGGCAAGCGTTCGCTGATGGGCGCCGTGGCCGAGCGTCACGCCAACGAAATCGTGTTAACCGATGACAACCCGCGCACCGAGGATGCACAGCACATCATCGACGATATTTGTTCGGGCCTGAAGCAGCCTGCCACGGTGCACATCGAGCATGACCGTGCACATGCAATCGGCTGGGCCATGCGGCATGCCGGGGCAGAGGACATTGTACTGATCGCCGGCAAGGGGCATGAGTCTGTGCAGATAGTGGGGAACCGCGCGGTGCCGTTCAGTGATCGCGAACGTGTTCGTGCAATTGCCCGGGAATGGTCTCGATGATGGCGATGCAACTGTCAGAGGCAGCCGGCGTGCTGCAGGGTCGAATCTCGGGTGACGATGTTGCCTTCCGCGGCATCAGCACCGATACCCGCACACCTGCAAGCGGTGCGCTGTTTTTTGCGCTGCAGGGTCCCAACTTTGACGGCCATGCCTTTCTTGACGATGCGCGTCGGCAGGGTGCGGTGGCAGCTGCCGTGAGCCACCGTTGTGATTCGCCCATGCCGCAGGTCGAGGTCGAGGATACCCGTCTGGCACTTGGGCAGCTGGGCGAATACTGGCGCCGGAAATTCTCCATTCCCGTGGTGGCGATTACCGGCAGCAACGGCAAGACCACGGTGCGTGCGATGACAGAAT
>CAJQNP010000134.1 GCA_905479705.1 uncultured Gammaproteobacteria bacterium | reverse complement strand
TCGTTGGCTGAATGAATTCAGCCCTACAGTCTGTTCTGCCTGTCCATGTCCCGTAGGGTCGAATTCATTCGACCTGCCGCTGGCTGAATAAATTCAGCCCTACCGGATTGTCAGCCATGCAGCTGTGCCTGATTGTAGGGTCGAACACATTCAACTGTCGCAGGCTGAATGAATTCAGCCCTACAGTCTGTTCTGCCTGCCCATGTCCTGTAGGGTCGAATTCATTCGACCTGCCGCAGGCCGCATAAATTCAGCCCTACCGGATTGTCAGCCGTGCAGCCGTGCCTGTTGTAGGGTCGAATTCATTTAACCAGGGTGTGCTTACTGTGCCTGTTGCCCCAGCGCATACTCCAGCACCTGTCCGACACACAGGCCGCCGTCGTTCACGGGGATATCCTCCTGCAGGTGGACCTCGAAACCGTCATTTTCCAGCAGCAGGCAGGCCTGGTCGGTGAGTGCGCGGTTCTGAAAGACGCCGCCGCCCAGTGCGATGTGGCGGATGCCGTGCTCGCTGCGCGCCTGCCGGGCCTGTTGCAGCAGGGCATTGGCGAGGCTGGCATGGAAGATGGACGCACGCATTGCAACGCTGTCGCTGTTGTTCAGCAATACCGGCAACAGTGGCGCCCAGTCGGTTTGCCAGACGTCGGCCGTGCCCTTGATCAGCGGCAGCTGGATGGCACTGGCCTGCTCGGTGCACGCTGCCTCGAGCAGCATCGGTCCCTGTCCCTCGAAGCTCGCATCGCTGCACAGGCCGGTAAGGGCGGCGGCCGCGTCGAACAGGCGCCCGGCGGCACTGGTTTGCGGTGTGTTCACGCGGCGTTGCCAGGCCTGCTTCAATAAGGGTTGAGGCCCGATCCGGCCCTGCCAGTCCCGGCCGGTCTCCCAGCAAAGCGCCAGGGCACTGCGCCAGGGCTCACGCCCGGCGCGCTCGCCACCGGGCAGGTAAAACGGCCGCAGGCTGGCAAAGCGGCGCCATTGTCCGGGACGCCCCAGCAGGGCCTCGCCACCCCAGAGGGTGCCGTCCTCGCCGTAACCGACGCCGTCCCAGGTAAATACCAGGCTGTTTGTTGTGAGTTGCCCTGCAGGCAGGGCCGCCGCGGCATGGGCATGATGATGAAACACCTTGTGCACCGCCAGTCCGCTGCGCTGTGCCCAGCGACTGGTCGCGTAACCGGGGTGGGCGTCACAGATCACCGTGTCCGCCTTGATGCCATACAGGGCCTGCAGGTCGTGCACGGTTTTTTCAAACACGCTCAGGCTGCGGGCGCTGCCCATGTCGCCGATGTGCGGCGATACCACCACGCGGTCCTGCCAGGCCAGTGCGAGGGTGTTTTTCATGTGAGCGCCGACCGCCAGCAGCGGGGATTCCAGGGTCACGGGCAGGATGAGTTCCAGCGGTGCACTGCCGCGACCAAGACGCAGGGGGCGCAGGCGGTCGTGCACAACGCGGTACACCGGGTCATCCGCCGGTCGCTCGATCGGCCGGTTGTGATGCAGAAAGGCGCTGGCGACATGGGCGAGACGGGTCTCCACCATGGTGTTGTCGGTGAGTACCGGTTCGCCGCTGATGTTGGCCGAGGTGGCAACCAGCGGTGCAGCGAAGTCGGACAGCAGCAGGTGATGCAGCGGGCTGTAGGGCAGCATGACGCCGATCTCGTCCAGGCCGGGTGCAATCAGTGCGGACAAATCGAAGCCGGGTCGCTTGCGCGCCAGCACGATGGGGCGCCCCGGCGAGAGCAGTAGCTGTGCCTGGTCGGTCGACAGCCAGACGCGGTTATTGATGCACTTGAGGGCGGCATCCGGGGATGTCGGGAACATGACGGCCAGCGGTTTATGCGGACGTGGCTTGTGGCGGCGCAGGCGTGCGATGGCAATGTCGTTGCGGGCGTCACACATCAGGTGATAACCGCCGATGCCCTTGACGGCCACCACGTTACCCGCCTGCAGGGCCGCGACACAGGCATTCAGCGCGTCTTCATTGCCATTGATGGTTTGCATGTCCGCTGCGCTGAACTTCAGGGCCGGACCACAGGCCGCGCAGGCAACAGGTTCGGCATGGAAGCGGCGGTTCAGCGGATCGGTATATTCACGCTGGCAGGCAGCACACAGCTCGAAACCTGCCATGGTCGTTGCCGGGCGGTCGTAGGGCATGCCGCGAATCAGGGTGTAACGCGGACCGCACTGGGTACAGTTGATGAACGGGTAGCGGTAGCGCCGGTCGTGCCGGTCGTGTAATTCCGCGAGGCAGTCATCGCAGGTAAACAGGTCCGGGGGGACGTGGATATCGTGGGCGGTGTCGGCCGTGCTCTCGCGAATGGTGAACTGGTCAACGTCGTCGACAGGCGTGATCTCGCAATGTGCCAGTACCGGTTGTGACAGTGGCGGTGCATGCTGAAACAGGCGACGGGTGAAGGCATACAGTGCCTGGTTCTCGCCCTGCACGTGTATTTCCACCTGGCCGGTGCAGTTGCGTACCCAGCCGGTCAGTCGATGCGACTGTGCGAGTCGATAGATAAACGGACGAAAACCCACACCCTGCACGCGACCGGTGACCGTCATGTGCAGTGCCTCGATACTGTCCGGCGGTGTCCCTGTAAGGCCGCTATCCATGCGGCCTGAATCAGGCAGGTGGGTGCTGCTGCTCATCCCGTTGCCTGTTCGTCGTCCTGGCGGGCCACCGGTTCGCGCATACCGCCCGACCACCAGATGCGGCAGGCACCCTCGTCGGACACCATGCACGGGCCGATCGGGTGACGTGGCTTGCAGGCGACACCGAACAGGCGGCATTCATTGGGATAGATCTTGCCAAGCACGACCCGGGCGCAATCACAGCCCGGCGGCATTTCACCGGCACGCTTGCGCGCATCGTCCGCGTAACTGCTGAACTGCTGGCGCGCATCGTGGGCAGCGTAGTCCTTGTGTATGCTAAAGCCGGAGGCGGGAATAATGCCGACGCCGCGCCAGTTGGCATCGGTCACCGTCATGGCCTGTTGCAGTTGCCGGCGTGCCGTGCGGTTGCCACCCGGCTTGACCACCTCGGGGTAGCAGTTATCAAGAAAATGCCGTTCCTCGATCAGCTGGCGCAGGGTGGAGTACATGGCGGCCAGCAGGCTCTCCGGGGTGAAGCCGGCGATGGCCGCCGGGATATTGTGGCGATCAACCACGAACTGCCACTCTTCCGGGCCCATGATGGTGGCGACATGCCCCGGCGCCACCAGCGCATCGAAGCCGGGGGATTCTGATTCGAGCAGCATGGCAACAGCGGGCCAGGTGAGCCGGCCGGACAACTGGATCAGCAGGTTGTCGGGCACCCCCTCGACCAGCAGCGCAGCGGTCGGTGCCGTGGTGGTTTCAAAGCCGGCGGCAAAGAACACCACGGGCTTGTCCGGGTGTTCGCGGGCAATGCGAGCGGCCTCCTGCGGGGAGGACACCGGGCGTACATCCGCGCCCTGTGCACGTGCCTGTTCCAGGGTGCGTGCCTCGCAGCGTTTTACGTTCACCGGTACCCGCAGCATGTCGCCGTAGGCCACCAGGATGATGTCCTCGTGCAGCGACAGCTGGATGGCTTCAAAGATATCTTCTTCCGGACAGATACACACCGGGCAGCCCGGCCCGGGGACCAGTTCGATGTTGTCCGGCAGGGCACTGCGCAGGCCGGCCATGGTGATGGAGCGTTCATGGCCGCCGCACACGTTCATGATCTTGACGCGCGGCGGCAGTGGCAGCGCGCGTATGCGTTGCAACCAGTCCTGTGCGGTCGCTGCCGTCATGCGCTTTCCGGCGTGGCCTCGACCCGTCCGGCGGCGTGCCCCAGTTCCGAGATCTCGGAGAGCAGCCAGTGCTGCCAGGCATCCATACCCGCGCCGCTGGTGGCCGACACCTCGAACACCGGTGCGCGGCTGGCCAGGTTGTGCATGTGGTTGCGGGCGTTCTCCGGCCTGAAATCATCCAGCAGCGGTAACAGGTCGGACTTGCTGAGCAGCACCAGGTCGGCGGCACGGAACATCACCGGGTACTTGGCCGGTTTGTCGTCACCTTCCGGGACCGACAGCAGGGTGATATTGCGGTGCTGGCCGAGGTCAAAGCTGGCCGGGCACACCAGGTTGCCGACATTCTCGATAAACACGATATCGAGGGCCTGCAGGTCCAGCTTGTGCAGGGCATCGTGCACCATGTGGGCGTCCAGGTGGCAGGCACTGCCGGTGGTGATCTGGATGGCCGGTACGCCGTGGGCGCGAATCCGCGCGGCGTCGTTCTCGGTCTCCAGGTCACCCTCGATAACCGCCATGTTGTATTCGTCCTTGAGGGCCTCGATGGTGGCTTCCAGCAGGCGGGTCTTGCCGGCGCCGGGGGAAGACATCAGGTTGACGGCGAGCACGCCGTGCCGGTTGAAATGCTCGCGGTTATGCGTGGCCGTGTGGTCATTTGCCTCCAGCAGGCCGTGCAGGACGTCGACGGCCTCCTGTCCGCTGTCTGTTTTCGATAACCGGCCACCCGCCTCGACGAGGTGGACATTGCCGTGGGTGACATTACAACCGCAGGTATCGCACATGTATTCTTCTCCCGGTCAGTTCGGTCGCGGCTGCGAACCGCTCCTACAGGTCGTTCAAGTAATTTGTAGGAGCGGATCGCATCCGCGAACATGACGTCCTCATTAATTTAACGACCCGCTGCCGGCCTGCGCGGTGCTCGCGCCATCTTCCTGTTCATCCCTGACCAGCTCGATGTGCTGCAGGTACATCTCGTCACCGCTGATCAGCGTGGTGCGCCAGTCGCCGCATTGACCGCATAGCAGCCGGCTGGGCAGGACATCGGTCTCTGCGCCGCATTGCTTGCAGGATACCCGCACGGGAGTAGTCTCGATCACCAGCCTGGCCTGGTCGGCGATACTGCCGGCCCTGGCGACGGTGAACGCCTGTTCCAGCAGGCGGGGCTCGACGCCGGAGAGCGGGCCGATGCCCAGTTGTATGGCTTCGACATACTGCGCCTGTTGCTCGTGTGCAATACGCTCGACCTGGTCCATCAACGCCTGGCAGATCGCAAGCTCATGCATGTCCGGGTTGCTCCGCGGGATCGCCGGCCAGCATCTGGTCGTACAGCTCCCAGGCCGTACGTGCCTCCTGTGGAGTGATCTTCTGAATAGCGTAGCCAACGTGCACAACCACGTAGTCATCTACCTTGAAGGCCTCGTCCTGCATCATGAACAGGCTGACGTCGCGGCGCACGCCCTTTGCCTCGCAACTGGCCATGAACCCGTCTATGGACTTGATCTGCATCGGGATGCCCAGGCACATAATTTGCAAACTCCCCTTACCGGCCGGCATCACGCCGGCGCTACAGTGGTGACTACTTAAACACGCCGAATATCGAGGCGAGTTGATGTGGATCAATAAACGACATCATACCCTGCTGTACAAATTCTCATCAGGCCCTGGAGAAAATAATCGATGGCAGGAAAAACACTTATTCTCGGTATTGGAAACAGTCTGCTGGCAGATGAAGGCTGCGGTATCCACATGCTGGATTACCTGCGCCGCCATCACCCCGAGCTGGACAATGTCACCCTGCTGGATGGCGGCACCCTGAGCTTTACCCTGCTGCCCTATATCGAATCCACTGATAACCTGATTGTTGTCGATGCTGCCGAGCTGGATGCGGCACCGGGAACGGTCAACACCTTTTGCGGGCAGGAAATGGATCTTTTCGCCGGCAAGACCAAACGCAGCGTCCACGAAGTCAGTCTTGGCGACCTGCTGGCGATTGCCCACCTCACCGATACGCTACCCGATAACCGTGCGCTGGTTGCCGTGCAACCACGCGATGTCGGCTGGGGGAATGATCTCAGCAACCCGGTGAAACTGGCGCTCCCGGAGGCAGCGGACTGCATCCTCTCCCTGATCGGGGAATGGCAGCCAGACCGCGGCACCGGCGGGGACCTGTACCTGTTGCATGGCTGAATGAATACACAAGGGGGCAACAGCACGATGGAGAACAGAATAGTTATCCCGCTGGACGGCACAGAATCCAGTACCGAAATACTGCGCTACGTGCAGACGATTACACCGCGCGATGACACCGGGATCGCGCTACTGCGTGTCATACCGGAATCCGGGGCAGCGGCGGGCGGTGAGGTCCACGCGAACGATATTCACGACTCACTGAGTGCGGCAGGCTGGACGGTCAGCCGCGAGACCCGCATGGGTGACCCGGTCGATGAGATCGTCAAGTTCGCGGTGCTGATGCCGGCCACCCTGATGCTGATGTCGACCCACGGCCGTTCCGGACTGGAGCGGGTCCGCGAGGGCAGTGTCACCGAGCAGGTCCTGAAACAGTCACCCTGCCCGATCTTTATCCTGCACAGTACCCGCGCCGAACCGGCGGATCACCGCGAGCACGAGCTGTTTCGCCGTATCCTGGTACCGCTGGACGGCACGGAAACCTCGGCCTCCATCCTGAGCTGTGTCGAAAAGTTTGCCAAGAACCATGACTCGGAGGTCATCCTGTTCCACGACGAGGTCGAGGACGGGGGTGACGAATACAACAACGCCGCCGTCAAGGAGGCCTTGCAGGAACAGAGTGTCAAGCTTGCCAACTCCGGCCTGAAGGTGACGCTGGATATGTCCACCTACAAGCGGCCGATCCGCGAGATCCTCAGTAAGATCGATGACATGGATATCGACCTGGTCTCCATGGCGACACACGGCGAATCCGGGGTGAAACGCGCACTGGATGAATCCGTGACCGCCGAGGTGATTCGGCATGCCAACTGTCCGTTGCTGGTCTGGTCTTCTGACCCGCAATGCCCGCCGGCAAGCTGACGGAGTCTATCGATGCAGACAGAACTGGAAACAGCCATGCTGAACGTCGAGTTGGGCGATGAGCTCACCTACAACGTGAAGCCCCTGCTACATGAAATACGCCATGCGCTGGCAAAGTTGCTGAACGACGAAGGGCCAACCGTGATTGATTTGCGCAGCCTGCCGCTGGCGCCGGGCGAGGAAGAAAAGTTGTTGAATACACTCGGTCACGGCGAGGTGCATGCCAGTCTGAATGCACTGGGCCCGACCGAGGTCGTTGAAACCGGCTACCCTGGAGTCTGGGTGGTGCTGCATTACAACACCGACAGGGAAGTGATAGGCAAGTTTATCGAGGTCTGCGACATACCGGACCTGCTGCGATCGCAACAGGACGATATTCGCGAAGGACTCGAGCAGCTGCAGTCCGGGCTGGCCTGAGGTAGCAACATGAGCGCATACAGGAGATAAGGCATGTCGAAAGATGAAACACTGGGCGAGGCCCTGCGACGACAGGGCGTAACCCGCCGCGGGTTCCTGAAGTTCTGCGCGGCGACGGCCTCGATGATGGCGCTGCCACCCAGCATGGTGCCGGTCATTGCCGCGGCACTGGAAAGTGCGCGACGACCGTCAGTTATCTGGCTGTCGTTCCAGGAATGCACCGGCTGTACCGAGTCTCTGACCCGTTCGCATTCGCCGACCGTGGAAGGCCTGATCTTTGACAGCATCTCGCTGGACTACCACCATACCCTGCAGGCGGCCTCGGGCAGTGCTGCAGAGGCGGCGCGCGAGACGGCCATGGAAGAGAACCACGGCAAGTACATCCTGGTCGTCGACGGCTCGATTCCCACCGATAATCCCGGTTATTCCACCATTGCCGGCATCAGCAACCGCGATATGCTCGAGGAAGCGGCAAAGGGTGCCGCCGCGATCGTATCCGTCGGTACCTGTGCGGCATTTGGCGGTATTCCCGCTGCCAAGCCCAACCCGACCGGTGCGGTGTCCGTTTCCGACCTGGTGCATGACAAGCCGATTATCAATGTCCCCGGCTGCCCACCCATCCCGGTGGTGATTACCGGCGTGCTGGCGCACTACCTGACCTTTGGCACCATTCCCGAGCTGGACGACCTGAAGCGGCCGAAGGCCTATTACGGCAAGAGCATCCATGACCGCTGCTACCGCCGGCCGTTCTATGACAAGGGCCTGTTCGCAGAGACCTTCGATGACGAGGGTGCCAGGAAGGGCTGGTGTCTGTACAAGCTGGGTTGCAAGGGACCGACCACCTACAACGCCTGCGCGACCGTCAAGTGGAACGAGGGGACCAGTTTCCCGATCGAGTCCGGCCACCCCTGCCTGGGCTGTTCCGAACCCGGTTTCTGGGATGGTGGCAGCTTTTACAGTGCCATCTCGACACCGACCGAGGACATCCCGAAGGCAGCCGTGTATGCCGTTGGCGCCGGCGCTGCCGCGGGTGTCGCGCTGGGTGCCATGAACCGCGCCAAGAAGCAGAAATCCGTAGACGCGCATGAAAAGGTCACCATTGATGATCTGGACAAGGAGAAATAGCCATGACTGAAACCGAATTTCTCCTCTGGGTACGTGGACCGGCCCTGCAGATAGCGACCATCGTGTTCGTGCTGGGCATCGTGGCGCGCATCCTGCAAATGGTGATGCTGGGCAGAAAGGCAAATCTTGCCGAGGCACGCGGATCGGCCCTTGCCGGCGGCCTGCGTACCATGGTGACGCGCTCGGTGCCTGACAAGGGGACCTTCCAGCGTTCCACCTTTACCATCGTGTCCGGTTACATCTTCCATATCGGGCTGTTCGTGACCATTTTCCTGTTTGCACCGCATATCCTGCTGGTCGATGAGGTCTTTGGTCTCAGCTGGCCGGCGCTGCCAACACCGGTCGTTGATGCAACGGCGGTCGTGACCATCATTACGCTGCTGGCGGTGCTGATACACCGCCTGAAGGACCCGGTCATGCGTTTCCTGTCGGGCTTTTCCGACTACCTGGTGTGGTTGGTGACCTTTCTGCCGCTGCTCACCGGCTATATCGCGTTTCACCGCATCGGGCTGTCACCGACGATGCTGATTGCGCTGCATATTCTCAGTGTGGAACTGCTGATGGTGCTCTTCCCGTTCACCAAGCTGATGCACACCTTTTCGTTGTTTATCGCGCGTTACTACAACGGCGCCATTGCCGGCTACAAGGGGGTGCACTCATGAGTGGTCCGTCACTGGAAAAGGGCCTCGCGGCCTTCAGGGAACAGATCGATGCGCCGGTCGCGGCGTTCTTCAACAGCTGCATGCACTGCGGTATGTGCGCCGATGCCTGCCTGTTTTATACAGAGACAAAGGATCCCACGCGCACACCGATCTACAAGCTGGAGCCGCTGCGCAAGGTGTGGCAGCAGGAGTACACCTTCTGGGGTCGTTCCATGAAGGCCCTGGGCATGAGCAAGCCGGTGACCGATGAGGAACTGGGCCAGTGGGAAGAACTGGTCTACGACAGCTGCACGCTGTGCGGTCGCTGTTCCATGGTGTGCCCGGTCGGCAACGACATTGCCTACATGATTCGCAAGATGCGCGAGGGCATGGCCGCTGCCGGTCATGCGCCGGACGGTCTGATCGGCGCCACCAAGCGGGCCGTGACCATCGGCAGCCCGATGGGCGTCAAGCTTCCTGCCCTGCAGGCGCAGATACGGCATATCGAGGAAGACACCGGCCTGGAGATCCCGCTGGACAGGGAAGGCGTGGACTACATGTGCCTGTTGTCGTCGATGGAGATTATGAACTTTCCGGAATACACGGCGGCACTGGCAAAGATTTTCCACCAGGCCGGTGTGACCTGGACCATTTCCAGCGAGGCCTTCGAGGCGACCAACAGTGGCATCCAGATCGGCGTCTCCGAGATCGCTGCCGAGCTGGTACAGCGCATCGTCGATGCTGCGGAAAAGCTCAAGGTCAAGGCCGTGATCAGTCCCGAGTGCGGTCATGCCTACATGGCGATTCGCTGGGAAGGCCCGAACCTGGTCGGCAAGCCGTTTGATTTCAAGGTGGTGCATATCCTCGAGGTGCTGGACGAGCTGCGCGAGCAGGGGCGCCTGAAAATTACCGGCAAGGAGATGCAACGCCTGACCTATCACGACCCCTGCCAGATCGCGCGACGTGGCGGCGTGCTGGAACAGCCGCGCAGGCTGCTCGACATGATTGCGGACGACTTTGTCGAGATGCCGGAGGCCGGCGTAATGAACTGGTGTTGCGGTGCCGGCGGCGGTGTCAGCAGTAACGAGCGCGCCGACGACCTGCGCCTGAAGGTATTCAACCGCAAGAAGGAACAGCTGGATGCCGTACAGGCCGAGGGGCTGGTGTCTGCCTGCGCGAACTGCCGTATTCATCTCGAGGAAGGCCTCGAGGAGTACCACATGGATCTACCGGTACTCAGCCTGACTGAAACAATAGCCGAACACCTGGCCGAGGATAAATCATGAGCGAACGTGTTGTTGTTGATCCGATTACCCGCATCGAGGGTCACCTGCGCATCGAGGCGAAAATGGACGGCGATCGCATCGCCGAGGCCTATTCCGCCGGCACCATGGTGCGCGGCATCGAGGTCATTCTGCGCGGCCGTGACCCGCGCGATGCCTGGGCCTTTGCGCAGCGCATCTGCGGCGTGTGCACCCTGGTGCACGGGCTGGCCTCGATTCGCTCTGTCGAGAATGCGCTGAACTACCCGATCCCGCCGAATGCGCAGCTGATCCGTAATTTAATGAACGGCGCGCAGTACGTGCATGACCACGTGATGCACTTCTATCACCTGCATGCACTCGACTGGGTCGACGTGGTGTCGGCGCTGAAGGCCGATCCGAAGGCAACCTCGGAACTGGCACAATCGATCAGCAGCTACTCGAAGTCATCCCCGGGCTATTTCTCCGATATCCAGAAGAAGGTCAAGACCTTCGTCGAGTCCGGCCAGCTGGGTATCTTTGCCAATGGCTACTGGGGCCACCCGGCCTACAAGTTGCCGCCGGAGGCCAACCTGATGGCCGTGGCGCATTACCTGGAGGCACTGTCCTGGCAGCGTGATGTTGCCAAGCTGCACGCCATCTTTGGCGGCAAGAACCCGCACCCGAACTTCCTGGTCGGTGGTGTCGCCTGCCCGATTGACCTGAACTCCGACTCTGCCATCAATGCCAAGCGGCTTGCGCAGGTACAGGAAATCATCAACAAGATGCAGATGTTCGTGGACCAGGTGTATATCCCTGATCTGCTGGCCATCGCCGGTTTCTACAAGGACTGGGGTGCACGCGGCGAAGGGCTGGGCAACTTCCTGACCTTTGGCGACTTCCCGGAAAAGGGTATGGATGATCCCTCCAGCTTCCTGATCCCGGCCGGCGCCATCCTCAATCGCGACCTGTCGACGATTCACGATGTTGACATGAATGCCGCCGACGAGATCCAGGAGTATGTATCGCATTCCTGGTACGACTATGACGCTGGCAAGGGCCAGGGGCTGCATCCCTACGACGGCGAGACCAACCTGAACTACAGTGGTCCGACACCGCCGTACGAGCAGCTCGACGTGGAGCAGTCCTACTCCTGGCTGAAGTCACCGCGCTGGAAGGGCAATGCCATGGAAGTCGGACCGCTGGCGCGTGTACTGATGCTGTATGCCAGTGGTAACGAGCAGGCCAAGGAACTCGTCAACTACACGCTGTCGACGCTGGATGTCCCGGTGGATGCACTGTTTTCAACGCTGGGGCGTACCGCGGCGCGCGGACTGGAAACCAAGATCATCGGCGACATGATGCAGACCTGGCACGACAACCTGGTTGCCAACATCAAGGCCGGTGATACCAAGACCTTTAACGAGCAGCTCTGGGATCCATCCACGTGGCCGTCAGAGGCAAGAGGCGTGGGCTTCATGGAAGCGCCGCGCGGCGGGCTGGCACACTGGATCGTGATCGAGAACGGCACCATCAAGAACTACCAGGCCGTGGTCCCCAGTACCTGGAATGCCGGGCCGCGTGACCAGAACGGCCAGCCGGGTGCCTACGAGGCCGCCCTGCAGGACAACCACACCCTGCACGATCCCAAGCAACCGATCGAGATCCTGCGCACCATCCACAGCTTTGATCCCTGTATCGCCTGTGCGGTGCACGTCACGGACCCGGATGGCGAGGAACTCATCAAGGTGAAGGTACGCTAAAAAAGTGTATTAAAGTCTAGTGAACCAATGCTGTTATTCCCGCAGAATCGGTCAATCAAATATAACGGAGTCGCTGTTATGCAATTGAAGTCCTTGTCGGTATTCCTGCTTTCAATTATCACGCTTCTGGTTTCACCCTTCGCGCTTGCGCACACGGACGGCAGTCATGTAAATGGTCTCGCTGATGGCTTTATGCACGTGGCAACCGGTCTGGATCACCTGTTGATTATTATTGCTGCCGGCTACTGGGCGGGACGCAGTGGTAATCACGGTGTCAGCGATCTGGCGTTTGTGCTGGCGATGTTGCTGGCAGGTGCGTTACTCGGTGTCTGTTGCCAGATGTATCCCGGGTTGCAACTATCGACCATACTGGCGCTCATAGTGACGGTGATGTTTGTCGCCATGCTGATTGCCGCGCCACAGTATTTCGCCTACTTGTTATTTGGTGGCTTTGCGCTTTACCATGGCGTCGTACATGTACTGGCCATGCAGGCACCGCCCGTATCGGCGGGTTTTGTGGTAGGCCTGTTTTTCTCGACGGCATTGCTGTTGATGGGGGGGCTGATCTTGCGCCAGGTCGTGATTACCCGGAAGCCGCACCCCCGGACATATAGCAAGCTGTAATACAATTTTAAAGGAATCCATCATGAGTGAATCAGCTTGTAGTGACATGACGGTTAGCATGGCGGCCATCAAGGACTCGCCACTCGGTGAAGAACTCAGTGATGCACAGTGCGAGGTTCTGGCTGGCGTTATGACCGCCTGCGCAATCAAGGACCAGGCCTTCCTGATCGAGGAAGGTCAGAAAGACGATAGCCTGCACATACTCACAAAGGGCAACATGGAAGTGGTCTCCCATACCGGCGGCGGCGAGTATGTTGGCCTGCAGCTGTTACGTGCGGGCGACATGCTGGGCGAACTGGGTTTCCTCGACGGTGTCGAGCACTCGGCCGGCCTGCGTGCCATGGGTAACTGCGAACTGATCAGGCTCGACCGTGCCAGCTTCGAGGGCCTGCTGGACAAGGAGCCGGAGCTTGTCTACAAGGTCATGCGCTCCATCGTACGCACGGTGCATCGCATACTGCGTAACATGAACTTCCAGCAGGTGGAGCTGACCAACTACATCGCCAAGCAGAACGGACGTTACTAGTCTTTTCCTGCCTCGCTGGCAGGATCAGCGTCTGCATCGGCGTCCTGCCCGCCTTCCCAGTCATAGGTCTTTACCGGCGGTAGCGGGTCGCGGTCGCGGAACAGAAACGCGGCAACGACCCCGGCCGCGGCCCCGAAGAAGTGGCTCTCGTAGGAGATGCCGGCTTCCTGCGGAAATATCGTCCAGACCATGCCACCGTACAGAAAGAACACGATCAGTGACAGGGCGATGGAGAGCCGGTCACCGCGCAGGATACCGGTGGTAAAGATAAAGAACATCATGCCGTGGGTCAGGCCACTGGCGCCGAAGTGATAACTCTGCCGGGCAAACAGCCAGACACCGATGCCGGACAGCAAGTAGATAAACAGCAGCGCCGGTCTGGCCGCGCGTGG
>CAJQNP010000133.1 GCA_905479705.1 uncultured Gammaproteobacteria bacterium | reverse complement strand
CGGCGATCGAGCGCCACGGCGCACTGCGTGGCAGTGCCCTGGGGATCTCCCGGCTGTTGCGCTGTCACCCGTGGCACCCGGGCGGACTCGACCCGGTGCCGGAAAAGGAGCCGTGCCAAACCCACGGACACACCCATGGATAACCAACGCCTGTTTCTGTTTGTCGCCCTGTCATTCGTCATGCTGCTGCTGTGGCAGGCCTGGGTGGAAGACTACGGTCCGGTCACGCCGCCGCCACAGGCGAGTGCGCCACAGGCGGGTTCCGACACCCCTGGTGATGTCGTTGCACCAGCCGGCGGTGATGACATCCCTGCTGCCCCGGCCGATGTCCAGAGCAGTGCCCTGCCGGAGACGGATCTGCTGAAAACCACTGGCTATATAGATGTAAAGACCGATCTGTTCAGTGTCCGTATCGATACCACCGGCGGTGACCTGCGCCAGGCCGACCTGCTCGACTACAGGGCGACCAATGCCAAGGACTCCCCCCCGTTCCGCCTGTTGAACGACACCCTGCCCAACCTGTTCATCATACAGTCCGGTCTGCGCGCAGGCGTTGGTACCGAACCGACGCACCACGTGGTGTATTCGGCGGAACAGCAAAGCTTTCGCATGGCCGATGACGCCGACGAGCTGGTGGTGCCGCTCAGCTGGGTCAGCCCGGAAGGTGTCACGGTCACCAAGCGCTACGTGTTCAACCGCGGCAGTTATGCCGTTGGCCTGCAGCACGAGGTGGTCAACAACAGCGGTGTCGACTGGCACGGTCGCCAGTACCGCCAGCTGCAGCGCACCCAGGTTGCCGAGACCGGCCAGAGCTCGTTCATCTACACCTACATGGGTGGTGTGATCTACAGCCCCGAGGAAAAGTACGAAAAGATCAAGTTTGATGACATGCTCGACGGCGACCTCGATCGCACCATCAGCGATGGCTGGGCCGCCATGTTGCAACACTATTTTCTGGGTGCGCTGGTACCGGCACGCGGCGAGCAAGACCGCTATTACACCAAGACGCTCAGCAATGCGCGCTATGTAATCGGCATGATTGCGCCGACACAGACGGTGCCGGCCGACAGCACGGCCCTGTTCGAAACCACTGTATTTATAGGTCCAAAGCTGCAGGATGAAATGAAGCAGGTAGCCCCGGGGCTGGAGTTGACGGTTGACTACGGCCTGCTCACGGTGCTTGCCCAGCCACTGTTCTGGCTGCTCAAGACCATCCACGGCTTTATCGGCAACTGGGGCTGGGCGATCGTCGTCGTCACCATCCTTATCAAGCTGGCATTCTACAAGCTGTCCGAGACCAGCTACCGCTCCATGGCGAACATGCGCAAGCTGGCGCCGCGGCTGCAGTCGCTGAAGGAGCGTTACGGCGATGATCGCCAGAAGCTCAACCAGGCGATGATGGATCTCTACAAGAAGGAAAAGATCAACCCGCTGGGTGGCTGCCTGCCGATCCTGGTACAGATCCCGGTGTTCATCGCACTCTACTGGGTGCTGCTGGAAAGCGTGGAATTACGCCATGCGCCGTTCATCCTGTGGATCACCGACATGTCCTCGCCGGACCCCTACTACATCCTGCCCTTGCTGATGGGCGCGACCATGTTCATTCAGCAGAAGCTCAACCCGGCCCCGCTGGACCCGATTCAGGCGAAGGTGATGATGGCCCTACCGGTCGTGTTCACCGTGTTTTTTGCCTTCTTTCCCTCGGGCCTGGTGCTCTACTGGGTGGTCAACAACACCCTCTCCATCGCCCAGCAATGGGTGATCACGCGGCGCATCGAGCGCGGCGGGAAATAACGCGCGCCAGTTAGTGTGGTCATGCCGGCCACGGATACCATTGCAGCGATCGCCACACCGCCGGGACACGGCGGTGTGGGTATTGTGCGGGTATCCGGTCCCGATACCCCGCGCATCGCGACACGCCTGCTGGGTGCCCTGCCCCGCGAACGTCACGCCGGGCTGCACCGCTTTACCGACAGCGACGGCGCCCTGATCGATGCCGGCCTGGTGCTGTACTTCGCGGCACCGGCCTCGTTCACCGGCGAACATGTACTGGAATTGCAGGGCCACGGTGGCCCGGTGGTCCTCGACTGCCTGCTGCAACGCGTGCTGTCGCTGGGTGCGCGCCCTGCCCGTCCCGGTGAATTTTCCGAGCGTGCCTTTCTCAATGACAAGCTCGACCTTGCACAGGCAGAGGCGATTGCCGACCTCATCGAGAGCGCGACCGGTTCGGCGGCACGCGCCGCGGCACGCTCGCTGCAGGGTGAATTCTCGGGCCGCGTGCATGCACTGGTCGAGCAGCTGACGCGACTGCGCATGTATGTCGAGGCGGCCATCGACTTTCCCGAGGAAGAGATCGACTTTCTCGCGGATGCCAGCGTCGCTAACCTGCTGGCGGAGATCGACGCGGCCTTTAGCGACCTGCGCGAGCGTGCGCACCAGGGTGAACTGTTGCGCGATGGCATGACCTTGGTCATTGCCGGTCGTCCCAACGCCGGCAAGTCCAGCCTGCTGAATGCCCTGTCCGGACGCGATGTCGCCATCGTCACCGAGATACCCGGCACCACGCGTGACGTGTTGCGTGAACATATCCAGCTTGATGGCCTGCCGCTGCATATCATCGATACCGCCGGTCTGCATCACAGTGACGACCCGGTGGAACAGGCTGGCATGCAGCGTGCACGCACGGCGCTGGAACAGGCCGATCGCGTGTTGCTGGTGCTGGATGACCAGGCCGGTTTCACGGCCGCAGATGCGGCGATCCTGGAGGACCTCCCGGCCGGCATTCCGCATACCCGCGTCTTCAACAAGATCGACCTGAGCGGCCGTGCGCCTGGCACGGAACAGTGCGCTGGCGATACCTGCGTCGCCCTTTCCGTGCACACGGGCGACGGCCTTGACGACCTGCGCGCGCACCTGCAACAGAGTGTCGGTTATCGCGACGACAGCGACGGCAGCTTCAGCGCGCGGCGGCGCCACGTCGATGCGCTGCGCCGCGCCCATGAACACCTCGAGACCGGCCGCCAGCAACTCGAACAACAGCACGCCGGGGAATTGCTTGCCGAGGAGCTGCGCCAGGCACAGCAGGTGCTTGGGGAAATCACCGGTGAGGTGAGCAGCGACGACCTGCTCGGGCGTATCTTCAGCGACTTCTGCATTGGCAAATAAATATGCACGACACCTCCGCCCTCTCCTTCGCGAACAACGCCTTGATGAAGAGATCGATATCTCCAGCCTGCAGCTGACACACTATCGGTTGAAGAAGATCGCCGAGCACGAACTACTGATTAAAGAGGGAGATGGGGATTATCGTATCAAGGGAGCCGATGGGCTGGGCTCAGGTACGGCACATGATCCAGAGAAGGAATCACTATCCCAGATTATCTCGAGGCTCAATGATCTATTAGCCGGTGAAAACCTGACTGACAAGGATCCTTTAAATTACATAAACACCACCAAGGACAAGGCACTTGAAAACAATTGCCGTTATGCAGCAGGTGAAAAATAATACCCCTGAGCAGGTCATGATTGGGGATTACCCTAACGCTGAACAGGATGCGGTAATGGACAGCCTGCAGACTCATAATGGGATGGCGAGTCAGCTCTTGCAGGATGCGTCAGTGTCGAAGGCGTTTGCTAAGTTATTATTGGATGTGATTATTAAAGATCGCAATGATTCGATTACGCAACACCACCAATAAGTGAAACAGTGAGCCACAGTAAGTATACTTCATTGTTATAGCACACTATAAAAATATAGTATGCTATAAGTTGCGGTCTTTATAATTTAATTATAAATCCACATGTGCCTCAACATGCTGAGGCATGGCGTCCAAGCTTACTTTAAAAAAGTATGTACAGATGTATCCCATAAATAGCTCCATGTATCAGCAAATCTATCAATTATTTCTCAATTGATAGATTCTTCTTAAACTGATGATTTAATCATAATCAGATCATTATGCTAGCGCCTACCCAGGCGGACTCACCATGCGACTAGATTGAGGCATCAGTGAATAATCAATGGTGTTATCAATGAGTATCAAAAATTTTTGATTTGATAATAGCAAGAGATATAGGCCTCAACATGTTGAGGCAAGCAGGTCAATTTTGCTCTCAAGAGAAAATTCTTGGGTGGGGCCAGTGAATTAAAGCATCTTACGTATCAATAACTTGACTCATTTGTCGCTCCCCGACGGTCGGGGTACGCTCAGTCAAACGCTGACATGTCAGCGTTTCCTTTCATCTCGCCCCTACCGTAGGGGCGTAAACCTATGTATCAGTGAATCTATCAGGATCTATCAATTATATGTTAATTGATAGGATTGTATGTTATTATCATTTAATAAATTATTGATAGTTAACTAAGTAGCATGAATTTTATGTTTTTCTATAGGTTATGAAGCTGCCACTGAAACCAAAGCCAATACAGGGTTTGATGGAAAAGTATGCTAGTGAGCTACCTAAGCTGCTCAGCATGGGAATAGGCCCTGTAATAGAAGGCAAATACTTACCCTGGGATACGGTCTTTCATCTCGATCAACCATCAGGGTTGGAGAGTGAAGAATGGTGGTTAGCGATAAAACTTGCTAGGCAACCACTACTACGTCCGGCGCCTCTCAAAGATGCAAACGGTAAGGCATTTGCTTATGCGTTACCTGATCGCGTCTTAAGTATGCTCCATGAAATAGATAGTAAGGCTAGAGGAAGCATTGAGCTTCCTGCCCAAGTGACGAACAAAGACATGCGTGAGAGGTACATTGTTAAATCTCTGATTGAAGAATCAATCACTTCCAGCCAACTGGAGGGTGCATCCACAACTAGGCAAGTAGCATCCGACATGATTGTATCCGGCAGAAAGCCAACGGATAAAAGCGAGCAAATGATATTCAATAACTACAAGGCTATTAGCTCGATACGGGAGATAAAAAATGAAACGTTGACACCTAGTAGAGTTATGAATCTGCAAAAGATTATGACAGAAAGGACATTGGATGATCTGGATGCGGCAGGGCGTCTGCAAGTGCCAGGAGAGCTACGTGTCCATGTTGCCGACAACAAGACCCAAGAAATACTCCACCGCCCGCCGCCCGCAGAACAACTCCCCAAGCGCCTCGAAGAAATGTGTGATTTTGCAAATGCTGAGAATGAGGGTGAGGAATTTATACATCCAGTAATTCGAGCAATCATATTGCACTTTTGGCTCGCATATGATCATCCGTTTGTGGATGGCAATGGGCGTACAGCAAGAGCTCTGTTTTACTGGTCAATGCTTTCACAGGGCTACTGGTTATTCGAGTTTGTATCAATTTCAAGGATATTGAAGGAGGCGCCATCAAAATACGGTAAGTCCTATCTCTACACAGAAACAGATGATAACGATTTAACATACTTCATCGATTACCAGTTAGAAGTAATAATACGCGCAATCAATGATTTATGGGGTTATCTAGAGAGGAAAGCCCGTGAAGTGCATGACATTGAGAAAGAGCTGAAAAACTCATCACAATTTAATTACAGGCAGTTATCACTGCTTACGGATGCGTCACAGCACCCTGGTGCAGAGTATTCAATCAAGTCTCATCAAGAATCCCACAGGGTTGCTTACGCAACAGCGAGGGCAGATTTGTATGATCTAGAGGAAAAAGGTTTGCTGGTAAAACAGCAAAGAGGGAAGAAACAAATTTTCTTGATTCCAGAAGAATTGAAGGAGCGATTAAGAAAAGTCGTATGATATTGACCAAAGGCTTGTTAAGAACATAGTACGTTGCGCCCCCAAAAGTGTTTGGGATATCTAACCGCAAGAAAATAATGTTCCCTTATTTGTTCCCAAACATCTTCATTTTGTTCTAGATAGTTATTCAGATTCATTTGCATACCTGTTTTCTCGATATTCTGCATTGGGAAGTGAGCACGGCCAAGTCGCGGTGCCCTCCCCTGTAAAAACCGAATATAGTGATTGCACTATATATAAAGTAGTCTCTATTAAAAATACTAACTGTTTGTAATTAATATATAAACTGTTGTTTAATCCAGTCATGGCAAGAAAAGTAAGCATGTCCTCGCGGGAACTGGGCCTGGTACTGGCACAGCAGCTGCTGGATGTTGATGACCTGCACTACGGCCTGTGGGATGCCGATCTGCCGCTGACGCCGGGCAACATTGCCACGGCGCAGCAACGCTACACCGAGCTGTTGCTGGATCACGTTGCGCGCCTGTTGAATGCTATCGAGACGCCACGCATCCTGGATGTCGGTTGTGGTACCGGGCACATGCTGGAGCAGCTGCTGGCACGGGGTTATCAGGTTGATGCCGTGAACCCCTCGCCTGCACTGAACCGCCAGGTCCGTGCCCGCCTCGAGCGCCTGCCCGGGACACAGGTAAATCTGTTTGAATGTAACTTCGAGGCGTTGCCGGCCCTGCCCACCGCGCAGCGCTATGACCTGCTGCTGTTCAGTGAAAGCTTTCAGTACATTCCGCTTGTCGACATCTTCACCATCAGTCCACGGTTGTTGCGGCCCGGCGGACACCTGCTGGTGTGTGACTTCTTCAAGTCCGATGCGCACCGTGATGGCGCTGCCGGTGATCGCAGTTTCAGCGGTGGCCACGTGCTGCGCAGCTTTTACGAGGGTCTGGCAACCTCGCAATTTTCCCTGCAGCATGATGAAGACCTCACCGCGCGCGTCAGTCCGAACATTGCCTTGCTCGATGAATGGCTGACGCAGCGATTGTTGCCGGCCTCGCAATCGATCAATACCTACTTGACCGGTCGCTACCCCTGGTCGACGCGACTGCTGAAGTGGCTGGCACGACGCAGGCTGGCACGCCTCGAGTACAAGTACCTCTCCGGCAACCGCAGCCAGGCGATGTTTGAGAAATACAAGAGTTACCGCTTGCTGGTGTTGCGGCTGGAACAGGCGGACACGGGGCCATCCGGCAATTAGTAGAGAACACCCCAAACAAAGGGTATGCCCGGGCGCCTGACGACGGGTTGGGGCACGGTAGGGTTATTAAGTCAGGGTATTGTAAAATATTATATTATTGCCTAAATATTATAACTCGCTGTTTTATAATTACTTGTCAGGATTTACTGGTCAGGCGCCCTGCCTGGATAGCGCCAAAACCGGCCTTCAGGGGGTATTCCCCACAAAAACTATGTATTAATACGGGTAATTCAGCGGAATTGCCAAGGCATCGGTAACCCATTGTAAAATAGTTATTTTTAATTCTACTGATATATATATTTTTGGGGTACACTTCAGCAATGCCTTCCCATCCCCGTCCATCCCTGCGTGAGCGCAAGTTTGCCAAGACGCGACTGGCCCTGGCCGAGGCGGCGTCACACCACCTCGAGGCGGCGCCGCTGGAGAGCCTGTCGGTGAAGTCGCTGTGCGAACGGGTACAGATCTCCGAGGCGACCTTCTTTAACTACTTCCCGAAAAAGGAAGACCTGGTGATCTATCTGGACCGGCTGTGGACGCTGGAACTCAACTGGTATGGCCAGCAGGCGATGCAACAGCACCAGGGGCTTGCAGTGATCGAGTCACTGTTTCGCTATACCTCCATACAGATTCAGAAAAAGCCCGGCTTGATGGGCGAGATCATTGCGCACGAGGCACGCAGCCGTCAGCGCCAGCAGGGACCGGAGATCACCCAGGCCGAACGTCTGCTGGCGTTTTCAGATCTGGACGGCATTGTCTCATCGCCGGATGACAGTCTCGAGGGTCTGTTGCGTGACTCGTTGCAGGCGGCCATCGAGCAGGGCGAGTTGCCGGAGAATACGGCCATCTCGGCAGCCATGGTCGGGTTGGTATCGATCTTTTACGGGGTCCCGCTGGCGTTGCAGCACAGTAACCCGGCGGCCATAGCGGCCATGTACCGACAGCAGTTGCAGCTGCTGTGGAATGGCTTACGGGTGACTGCGGAGTAGGGCGGCTGGCGCCTAGTGGCGGGGAATTCCGCGTGCCCGGTCGAGAGATTCCTGCCAGGCGCTGGCAAACCGGTGCCACCAGTGCGGCTGGCTGTTGCGCCACCAGTGTTCCGAGAATTCACCCAGGGACTCCAGCAGGGCGGGTAGCGTCTTGCCACGCAGGATGTTGTAACGCTGCCGAATGGCCATCCGCAGTGTCGGCTTCGCCATCAGTTGCAGCATGTGGTACTCGCGCTGCTTGGCGGCCCACAGTTCATTGTTGACGTTGCGCTCCAGTAACTTCATGCGCTGTTTGAGCAATTCGAGATCACGTTTGGCGATGTCGTCACCGAGTGCCTCGGTGCGCGACTTGATGCGTTTTTCCAGGACCTCGACGCGCTGCTGCAGCTGTTCAAGGTCAATGGGCTTGCGTTGCCCATTGCCGGGCTTGATCGGGAAGACCCTGGCCTTTCGAGTGTTGCGGGCGGGTTTGGCGAGTGGCCTGGGCGCTTCGGGTGTTGCGGCAGGTGACTTCTGTACAGCTGCGCCGTCAGCCGGGTCGGGTCGGCCAGTCTGCAGGGGGTTGGCACCACCTTCGTCGCGACCGAACTCGAGGAGTCTCATACTCGTATACCCTATATTGTGTTAGTGCGCGCATTCTATCACAACATATTCGAATAGCTAGCCATTAATTACAGGACTTTCAGGTGCTTGTGGGTGCATTGGCCGCGCATCCCGTGACAGCGTAAAATCGCGGTATTTTCAGCGGGTCTATTTAAGTATGTCGAACAGTGCACGGACATGGGACGTTATCGTGGTCGGTGGTGGTCATGCCGGCACCGAGGCGGCACTGGCCGCCGCACGCTGCGGTGCGCGCACGCTGTTGCTGACCCACAACCTCGAGACACTCGGCCAGATGAGCTGCAACCCGGCCATCGGCGGCATCGGCAAGGGCCACCTCGCGAAGGAGATCGACGCGCTGGGCGGCCTCATGGCCCTGGCGGCGGATCGCGCGGGCATCCACTTCCGAACGCTCAACGCCAGCAAGGGCCCGGCCGTCCGGGCCACCCGGGCCCAGGCTGACCGGTCGCTCTACCGAAGGGCCGTGCGCGCGCTGCTCGACGCCCAGCCGAACCTGCAGCTGTTCCAGCAGGGCGTGGAGGACCTCATCGTGGAAGGCGAAC
>CAJQNP010000132.1 GCA_905479705.1 uncultured Gammaproteobacteria bacterium | reverse complement strand
CTCGGCCTCGAATGTACTGCTGGTGGAGGGCGAATCGAGCCAGGTAAGCTTTGCTAACGTCGAGCAGGCACTGCTGGAGCCCGACACGCAACTGCGCCTGTTCGGCAAACCCGGGGTGAGCGGCCAGCGGCGCATGGGCGTGGCACTGGCCATTGCTGACAACGTTGATGCCGCCCGTGACAAGGCAAAGCGTGCGGCCGACGCAATCAAGGTCGTGCTGTAGCCCGACCCCGTGAACAAGGAGCGCACATGACCGAGGACGAACTGGCCACAAGACTGGAATCGCTGGAGTTGCGCCTGATGCACCAGGACGCGGCCATCGAGGAACTGACCCGGACTGTCCTCCAGCAGGAGCAGCTGATCGCGACCCAGGTGGTTGCCATCGAACGCCTGGAGGCCATGCTGCGCACCCTGTCTGACACGAACACGGCCAACCCCGGCGAAGAGCCTCCGCCCCCGCATTACTGAAATTCCACCCGCCCCGCATCAGGATTGTGACCTGTGCACGGTTCAGCGACCGGCACAGCGGCTGTTGTATTCAAGCGTCACCCTGCGGGCGCCGATAGGCTCATACCTTAATTACGCAGGATGCAAGCCCTCACCCATGACGACCCCCGCACTGGTTGCCCTCCTCACCGGATTTACAGCACTGCTTGCATTCGCCCTGCTGGTCGTCCGCGCTTTCCACAAAAATACCGCCTGGGGCCTGTCGGTGATGTTGCTTTCCCCGCCCGGCGCGATTGCCTACGGCATCAAGTTCTGGAGACAGGAAAAAATAGCACTGCTTGCCTACATCATCACCTTCCTCACTGCCGTATCGCTGTCGCTCTACCTGTTCACGAGCTGGGGCGGCTGGGAGCTGGTACGCACCAGCCAGCAGGTCAAGCAGGCCATCCTTGATCACCGGCTGAGCGACCAGGATGTCCACACCCTGCTGTCGGCCAGCCGCGAATTCGATGAACACTCCGGCCTGGACACGCAATCATCCGGGCTGCTGGCGCAGGCGCGCAGGGAACTCGAACTGCAGGCAGAAAGACAGGCCGTCGAGGAAGAGGCAGAAAGAACCGCGGCCAGTAACGAGCAACTTAGCCTCAGGAACATTGCAAAGAAGGCCAGACCTGCGCAGCAGCGCTTCCGGCTGGCCTATGTCACTATCGATGTTGACGATGCCCCGGACTATATCGGCTCCACCGTCAAGATCACCCGCAAGAATGTGGTTGAAAAGGAATACCGTCTCATCAGTGCCTCGGCCAACCGGCTCGAGTTTTCGCAACGCGCCGGCAGCGGCTCCTATACCTTCCGCTACAGAAACAGCGATATAGAAAAAATCAGGGTACTCACCCGGGAACCCTACTAGGCGGCTTGACCAGACCACCCGGTTCTGGAAGACTCGCCAGCATGCTCGTTTTGTCACAACACATCAGGGTACGCGCTCATCGACGACTGCCGTTATGGCATCTCGCAGCGTGCACCCGTGGCGTTTTGGAGAATTCGACCAGGCAATAACAGCCTAACAGCAAACACTTCAAGAAGGCCGCAGGGTAATCCTCCTGCGGCCTTTTTTGTTACCGGCAAGAAATAATTACCCTATGAATATGAATAACAATGTAGCAACAGTGTTCAGCAACCGGGAAACGGAGGTAGTCAGGTGTCTGTTCCGGCAGCCTATATAGGCATTATCCTCATCTGGTCGACCACACCGCTCGCCATTCAATGGAGTGGCACCGAGGTCGGTTACCTGTTCGGAATTACCAGCCGCATGATACTGGGCGTCATCGTCGGCCTGCTGACAGCCATGCTGTTCAGCATAAAGCTGCCGTGGCACGCGGCGGCACGACGCACCTACCTCGCTGCAGGGCTGGGCCTGTTCTTTGCAATGACTGCGGTGTACTGGTCGTCACAGTTCATCCCGTCCGGCTGGATATCGGTCCTGTTCGGCCTCGCACCCATCGTCACCGGTGTCATGGCGACGTTGTGGCTGTCGGAAAAGGCGCTCAGCGTGTCGCGCATCATCGGCATGCTGCTTGGACTGGCCGGACTGGCCATTATGTTGCTGGGCTCGCAGGCGCTCGGCCCCGGGGCGGCCTACGGCATTGCCGGAATGTTGTTCTCGGTAACCGCCTACTCCGCCAGCGCGGTCGCAATCAAGCGCATCGCTGCCGATGTACCGGCACTGGCCACGACGATTGGCGGCCTGGTGGTAACCGTGCCGTTGCTGATCGCCGTCTACGTGATTAGCGGTGAACCCCTGCCGGCGATGGTGCCTGCACGGGCCCTGCTTGCCATCGTCTATCTCGGCGTGATTGACTCGGTCCTCGGCTTCGCCATGTACTACTACGTGCTGAAACACGTGGACACCACCCGGGTTGCGCTCATCACGGTCATAACCCCCGTGATTGCACTGATGTTGGGGCACCTGCTGAATGGCGAGGCGCTGCAGACCGAGACCCTCGCCGGCACCGCGGCCATCCTCTCGGGTCTGCTGCTGTTTGAGTACGGCCAGCGCGCGGGACAATGGGTCAGGGACACGATGATCGGCTAGTGGCGCCAGGCGCTGCCGGTCCCGGTGAACCGGACCATCAGGGCGCGATCAGCTCGAGGCGGGACCCGTCCCCGGCAGTTCCGGGGGAAACCCGCTGTGCACAGCTGCTGACTGGCGCAATGCGTCATGGCGTCCATCAAGACCGGCATGATGAAGTCCCCGGGTCAATCATGACAACTTTGTCATGCCCACACCCCTGATCGATCCGAAATGATTGTTTGTGCCGCGACAACCACCAGTCTGCCGACGACTTTCACAGGCATATCATAAACTTGAACAGGAATTCTCGCGACACCGTGAATAGTCTCATTATCAGGCAGGTTGAATATGCCCGCGATATTGGGAATGATTGGCGCCCAGTTTCGGAATTGACGGATCAAACCCAGTAAACATGAGCAGTAAACCGGCCAACAAGGCACCCGGGTCACCGGCTGCCAGTAAAAAGAAGCGTACCGGCAGCAAAAAGGCCACCAGTTCCGCTACCCGCAAGAAGGTCAGCAAGTCCACCGCCCGCAAGAAGGCCGCCCGGACCAGTTCCCCGAAGAAGAAGGTGGCCAGCCGCAAGGCTCAAGGCAAAAAGACTGCCAGCCGCAAGGCGGCAGGGAAAAAGACACCCAGAAAGGGCGCCTTGCTGAAAGACACGGCAACCGACACGGAAACAGCCGCTGACACCGAGGCGAAATCCATATCCTGGATGTCTGCCCAGGCAACCAGCGCCCTCAAGGCCGTTAAGGCCAACCAGGCTGAAAAGGGCCAGGCGGTCCTTGCCAAGAACAAGAAGCACAAGGAAAGGCAGCCGATTGACGATGCCAGCCTGATAGAGATTGCAGAGGGCATGCCGGTCGATGACGCTGCCCTGATCGAATTTTCAGCCGAAGACCTGCAGCAGGAAGCGCTGCGGAAACCAGCGGAAACAGCACAGGAAACCCGTACTGACAGCAGCGACGCGGCAACCGTCATTAGCAAACAGGCAGCCACACCGAATCAAGCGGAGATACCCGAAACCATGAGCGACCCTGAAACTCCCCCCGCAGAGGCCCTTCCCGAGGAAACCATTACAGAGACACCTGCAATCAGCACGCCGCCACCACCGGTCAGGCAACAGACCACGCGCTGGTCGGTCATACTGGCTATTACGGTTGTTGCCGTGACGCTGGGTTATGTCTACTGGAGCGGTGACGAGGACGGCACCTTGATGGGCACCATCACCGAAATGTATCGCTCGCAAGATGAGCCTGCAGCAGCCATGACTGCTGCACCTGCTGAAAAGGAAACTGTCACAGCAGACCAACCGGAGATACACCCAGACACCGCATCCCCCGCTGTTGCGGGCGATACCTGGAAACCCGCGCACATGCCGCCCGTGGTCACGCCGTCAGCAGCGACAAGATCACCCGGGCCTGCAACGGCGGCAGTCGAACAGCCGTTACCTGAACCGGCCGTGGCTGCTCAACCAGTACCGGTGCCCGTTGTTGAAGAACAACCACTGCCAGAACCTGCCGTTGCTGAAACGCTGGCAGCTGAACCGGTTGTTGCTGAATCACCCGCGCCTGAACCGGCCGTTGTCGCGCAACCGGCACCGCAGCCTGCGACACCACCCGCGGCGGCACCCACTGCGGCGGCACCCACTGCAACGGCACCCACTGCAACGACACCGGCAACGGCACCCGGTGGCTACCGGTCGCAGGGATATGGCTACTACCCGCAGTCCAGGCAACCCGCCTATCCTCCCCAGTACTACCGCCAGCACCGCTAGGCCCGGCGCGTTGCCGGCGGGATGGAACATTAACCGGCACGCGTAGTCAAAATATGCCGGTAGCCGAGCGACTGTCGACTTGGCTCATGAAATTGCGCCCATGCACATGCCTCGATTTCAAACCAGGCCAGGGTACCCGGCCATTGCACTGCTGCTTGCCGCCATGACCACCCTGGTCTCCGCCCAGGCACAGGCGAATGCACTCGAGCGTCTGTTCGCGCCCAAGGCAGAACGCTGGTCATTCTGGGACAGGCAAAACGATGACTCGACCGCCGTCATTGACCACGGGCACTGGGACCGTTTCCTGCAGACCTACACCGTACCCGGAGAAGACGGCATCATCCGGGTGCGGTATTCACGCGTCACCGCGGCTGACCGAGACGCTCTCGCGAAATACATCGACGACCTGCAACAGCTGCCGATTCGTGATTACAGCACGCCACAGCAACTGGCCTACTGGATCAACCTGTACAACGCACTGACCGTTCAGCTTGTCCTGCAACACTACCCGGTCGAGAGTATTCGCGACATCGACATCAGCCCGGGGTTCCTCGCTGACGGCCCCTGGGGAAAGCAGTTATTGCTCATCGAGGGACAGGCAGTGTCGCTGAACGATATCGAGCACCGCATACTGCGCCCCCTGTGGCAGGACCCCCGGCTGCACTACGCGCTGAACTGCGCCTCGCTGGGCTGCCCGAACCTGCAACCCGCGGCGTTTCGTGCAGAGACAATGGAAGCCATGCTGGAGCAGGCCGCTGCGGCCTATGTGAATCATCCACGCGGCGCGAGCGTCGAGGACAACAAGCTGTATGTCTCCAGTATCTACAGCTGGTTCAGGGATGACTTTGGTGACGACAATGCCGCGGTGATTGCACATCTGCAACGCTATGCTGCCCCGCCCCTGCGTGGTGCATTGTCGGCCGGCATGCGCATCTCGGGTGATCGCTATGACTGGTCGTTAAATGATGCACCCTGAAACAAGACGCCAGGCAACGCGTCTTTTTGTCGCCCTTGAATACGGCGAACAACTCGCTCAGCAGTGTGCCATGCAGCAGATGGGCTGGATCGATGATCCGCGTGCACGCCGCTTCCTCGGCGTTCAGGCACGCCAGGAGGCCGCACATGCCGGCTTCTACCGACGCGCCGCCGACTGGCTCACACCCGCACACAACTACAGCATCCCGGGCAGCCTGCGTCGCTATGGCGCACGGCTGCAGCAGGCGCTGAACAGAAATGACCTGTGCGACTCACTGACAGGATCACAGATCGTTCTGGAAGGCTTCGGCGAGCAGATCATTTCACGCCTCAACCGCGGCATGGACAATCACGGCGTCGGCTTCAGGCGCCTGCGGCGTATCCTGTTACGCCAGGAACAGAGCCACTACGCGTTTGGCATGCGCATGCTGCGACAGCAGGCCGACAGCACACCGGCAGCCGCCAGCCGCATTCCGGAACTGGCCGCGGATTACCTGCAACAGGTCGACAACATGGTGCATGAAATGTCGGATATATTCATTTCACTCGATGAAGACCCCGATGAATATTGCAGCGATCTGCTGGCCACCCTGCCCGGCTGGATACACCCCGGCTGACATGATCTCCGTCATCATCCCGGTACTCAACGAAGAGAAGGCACTGCCGGCCACCCTGCAGCGCCTGTTCGCACTGGACGGCGATATCGAGGTCATCGTTGCAGACGGCGGCAGCCGCGACAACACCCTGCAACTGCTTGAACAGGACCCGCGCATACAGCTGCACCACGGCGACGCCGGGCGCGCCCGGCAAATGAACAGCGGCGCAGGCAAGGCGCGCGGCGAGTGGCTGCTGTTTCTGCATGCCGATACCCTGTTACCGGACCAGGCGCTGGCTGATCTGCAGGCCCTGCCCGACAGCGTGCAGGCAGGTGGCTTCAGGCACCGCTTTTCCGGCAACAGTATCGGCCTGGGGCTGGTCTCCTGGCTGCATAACTTCCGCTGTCGCTGCACGCGTGTGTTTTACGGGGACCAGGCCATGTTCATCCGCAGGGCACTGTTCACGCAGCTTGGCGGTTTTCCGGATGAACCCGTGCTTGAGGATCTGATATTCAGCGAACGCATCGCGCGCGTGACGACACCGCACACCATGGACAGTTACGTGGTGACCGACTCGAGGAAGTTTGAGCAGGCAGGCGTCTGGTTAAGCCTGTGGCGTGTCATCCTGATACTGCTCAGCCACGAGCTGAAACTGCCGACACCAGCACGCAAGTTCTTCGCCAGCGTGCGTTAATCACAGGGACCAGGCACGTTCTGTTTGATTGGTCATTCCGGGTGTAGCGTGGAAACCCGCATAAAAGCGCACAGCGCGTTGCACGCCTGGAGGGCGGCCCGCAGGGCGGGCGCAGCGGGTCATCCAGGATTTTATTCAATACAGTATGAATTCCCGCTGGCGCGGGACTGACAGGGAACCGGGTGAAGCATAGGTCTCTCTAGGCAATCACCGGGTTGCGCAGTTCGCCGACACCGGTCACATCCACCACCACCTCGTCGCCGGGTTGCAGGTATTTCGGCGGCGTGAACCCCATACCGACCCCGGCCGGCGTCCCGGTTGCGATGATATCGCCCGGCAACAGCGTCATGCCGGATGACAGTGTCGCGATGATCCTGGGCACATCGAAGATCAGGCGGTCGAGGGTTTCGCTCTGACGCAGTTCACCGTTG
>CAJQNP010000131.1 GCA_905479705.1 uncultured Gammaproteobacteria bacterium | reverse complement strand
GCCATGATGGCACCGGATGCCTCCAGCAGGGAATGCACCGGCACACTGACTAGCTTGGTATCGTATTGGCTCAGCAGAATACCGCCAAGCACTGGCAGCAACAGCGAAAACAACAGCATAAATGCGATACGATGCACATTTTTATGTTCTGTCATACAGTTTCCGTACTGATGGTGGCAGTGTATTAATATAGCAAATGTCCTCGCACTGGAGCGTGCAGTGTTACCCTTGGCCTGCATTGATTTTTACACTGACCCCGTATGCCTGTTAGCGGACAGTCGAGCGTCGCCGCAGTCCAGCCTGTTCGGCTGATTAACAAGCGCCTGAAGCCAGTGTTGTTGCCACGAGAATGCAGATAACAGGGTATCGATTGATCCAGAGGCAGGAATTGGCAGGGGAAGGGCAATTGCAGCGAGGTCGGTTCATGTCTGTGCGTTCGAACTGGACGAGGTTTCGCTAGGATCAGGCTGGAAAGCCGTGGCAGCGACTGCAAATGGGTGCGGGTTTCAGGGAAAATAGCGTCTATTACCTATGCTCGCTGACTGCGTCTAACGGGTGCGGTGACAGTCTCGTCAGTTGTGTCAACGGCACGCAGGACAAATCCCATTGTTTTAGTGTGGTATTAATGGTACCCTCACTCACCGTACGAACTCACTGCCTGTGCCTGTAACTGAGTCGGCTCTAAGCAGGCAAGTATCGTGTCGAGAGGAGGAGCTAAAATGGGAATCAAGCGGTTATTACTGGTTGGGATTATCCTGGCAGGCAGTATCGCAACACCAGGTTGGGCCACGATGATTAACGATCATAGAGGTTCTGGCGAGATCGACCTCTGGAATATTGACACCTTCAATCCAGATAACGCCACTCGTGTCATCATCGACTGGCGTGTGTTTGGCCAGATTGGCTGGGGAGCATTCGTCTCAAAGCTTATGAGCAGTAGCATTAACCTTCCAGATGACGGGCGCAGTTCAGGCCTGACGGACAGTCGAATAGAGCTGCCAAATGACGCGGACATTGCAAACCACGTGACTGATTTTCGTGGTCGTGATCACGTAGTAGCGGAACCTGGTGTGCTGGGTCTGCTGGGCATCGGCCTGATCGCTATCATACTGCGGCGTCGCTGTGTTGTTGCATAATCACCACTGTCCCTGAACGAGGCAGAATAAACGGCGACTCGGTCGCCGTTTTGCATTCACGTGCATACCTGCAGCGGGAACCTGCAGGGCAACTTTCACTAGTCTGCTCTCGAAACCATTGTCTGTTAGTGACATTTGAATCTCCAGTCTGCAAGTTATCATCTTGAATTGTCCGTCGCATGGCCCGGTATCTGGAACGCCAGGGCTTGTTGGAGCGAGATGCCGAGCACAATTATCTGGTATTGAATTATTCAGATGAAGATCCAATGGATCAACTTCGCTTGCGCTGCGAAGCCCCGCAATCCATACGGCAGTGCAAGCGCTGGTTACCGGCTTCCTTTGAAATGACGGTGAATGGATGCCCGGCAGTTGCGTTTACGCTCCGGCACAGAACTCCGCCCCCAGCGTAAACAGTTTCTGCACCCCGTCCTCGGTTTCCAGGTCCTGTCCCGGATGGAAGATGAGCACGGCGTTATCATGGATCTCGATAAACAAACCGGAATTCGCTTGTAAAAACGGCAGCAACTTCTTCAGGATCACCTGGGGGTCGGGTCCTTCCGGACTCCGGTAGACACTGTAATGCTGCAATTGGGCAAGCAGTTCCGGGTTGTCCATCTCTTCAAGACCCACCAGATAGCGTTCAAGGTAATGACCCGAGGTAATCACCAGGTCGGGCAGGTGCGCATCCTCAGCCTGCGGACGCAGGATAATCAGCGTGTGGCGGAGTTCGGTATAGTAATCCGGCGCCGCCGTATGACTGTAGTCAAACAGTTTGATGTGGCAGCCGTTGTGTTCGCCGGTCATGACATTGCTTTCCTGGCGCATGTCGCCACGCCGCAGGTAAATAAAATCATGCCGGTTGAGTACACCCGATACCGACGGGCTGAAACCCAGTTCGCGGTGTGCGGCGATTTCTTCCATCATGCGCGAGCGCGCCGACAGCGTGGCTTTCTGTTGCACCAGCTTGGCGTCATGCATGCGCGCCGACAGCGAATGCGGGGTGAATTGGTAATAGTTTTCCATGCCCACCAGCCGGAAGGCGCGGCCTTCCCGCAGACACTCTTCCTGAAACTCGTGAAGGTATTCCATGCCGGTATGGTCGATGATGTGGCCGGATTCACTGGTCACCAGGGTTACCGCGCATCGCTCCGGCAGGGTCTGCAATAATTTATCCAGTGACAGAAGATTGAAGCATACGACCGAGCCCAGCGTGATCTGGAAGTGCGGCAGCCCGCCATGCTCCTCCTCTTTTAGCTTGATAATGGGACTCCTGAACAGATCCAGCAGGTTGCGCAGTAACAGTGCAAAGGCCTGGGAAAAATTCAGGCGGCCCGTGAGCACGGTTCGAAAAGACGGGCTCAGCAGGTATACCAGTATGCTGATTTCAGCGGCGATACCGATCATGATGCCGAACAACAGGTCCGTGGCCAGAATGGCGACGATAGTGATGAGGAAAATGACAATCTGGTCACGGCCGATGGCATAGGTCTTCTTGAACACGCGGTATTCGCACAGGCGCCAGCCTACATAGACGAGAATTGCACCGATGGCGGCCAGCGGTATGCGGCTGATGAGGTCCTTGGCCAGAAACAGGAAGACGATAAGGAACACGGCATTGTAGAAATTCGCCCACAGGGTGCGTCCGCCGGCGTCAATATTGGCGCGGCTTTTCACGCCACCGGGGATAATGGTCAGGCCGCCCGCAATACTGGACAGCATATTGGACACGCCCATGGCACGCAGGGTGGTGTTGGCATGGGACTTGCGCTGAAAGGGGTCGATCTTGTCCACTGCGGCGATGGTTGCCAGCGATTCAATGCCGTCGATCAGGGTCAGGGTGATGACGATAATCAACACGCTGCCCCACAGTTCCGTACGGTTCCAAACGCTGTCGAAATCCGGCAGTGTGATGCCACCCTGCAGGATGTTATCGGGCATGTTTATAAGAAACCGGGGCTCCAGGTTGAAGACGTACCCCAGAATGATGCCGACGATGGCCACTGCCAGGGCCGCGGGTACCCGCCGCAGCCAGCCGATGCGGGTTGTGTTCAGATAAAACATCAGGAACAGGCAGACAGCACCGGTGATCATCACCGGCGTCTCGATACGGGTCAGGCTTTCGGGTAATTTCAGAATGGCCGTGAGCATGTCCTTGCTCAGCGGCGCCAGGTCTCCCAGCAGCGGCGGGATCTGTTTGACAATAATCATAATCCCGATGGCGGCCAGCATGGCCTCCACCACGGTTGCCGGCAGGAAAATCGAGAAGCGGCCGGCATTCATCAGGCTGAGTATGATCTGCAAAAAGCCGGTAATGCAGATGGCCACCAGCAATAGCGGATAACCGGCAGCCAGATCGCCATCGCCGAGCATCAGCATGCCGGCCAGCAGGGCCGGGGCGAGTCCGGCGGCGGGGCCGCTGATGGTGACGTAGGCGCCGCCAAGAAAGGGGAAGATGAGTCCGGCAATGATGGCGGAGATAACCCCGGTCACCGGCGGCGCACCCGAGGCCACGGCGATGCCCAGGGACAGGGGCAGGGACACCAA
>CAJQNP010000130.1 GCA_905479705.1 uncultured Gammaproteobacteria bacterium | reverse complement strand
CGTGATGACGGCACCGGCCAGCAAGGCGCCGAGCTGCAGACCCAGCAGCGTGATGACCGGCAACAGTGCGTTACGCAGGCCGTGGTGCACAATCACGCGGGTCGGCGGCAGGCCCTTGGCCCTGGCCGTGCGCATGTAGTCTTCGCCAAGGACCTCCAGCATGCTGCTGCGCACCATGCGCGAGAGCACGGCAACCAGTCCCGTCGCAAGGGTCAGTGCCGGCAGGATCACCGAGGCGGGACCGCTGCGACCGCTGACCGGCAGCCAGCCCAGCCACAGCGAAAAGACCAGGATCAGGATGGGCCCCAGCCAGAAATTCGGGATGGAGACACCGAGCATGGAGAACGTCATGGCGCCCGTGTCCCAGCCGGTATTGCGCCGCACTGCCGCGATCACACCGAGCGGCAGCGCCAGCAGCAGGGTGATGGCCAGCGTGACCAGCGCCAGTAATCCCGTTGCCGGCAGCCGTTCGAGCAGCAGGTCGGTGACCGCACGGCCGCTGTGGATGGAGGTTCCCATGTCCAGCTGCAGCAGTCCGGAAAGGTAATGCTGAAACTGGACCCATACCGGCAGGTCAAGACCGAGTGCACTGCGTAGCGCGGCCCGGTCTGCCGTGGATGCCGACTCGCCCAGCATGATCTCGACCGGGTCACCGGGAATCAGGTGGATTAACAGGAATACCAGGCTGATAACGCCGAAGATGACCAGCAGTGCCCCGAGCAATCGCTGGATGATGAAAGTCAGCATGGCATGATTATACGGACGATCGACGCGGCATGGTGAGTCTTGTGAGCCAGTGGAATGCGCTTCTTCAGTGTTGTATCACTGGTCTGGCAACAGGCAGGAACCTATAATCAGCATATCATGTTGAGCCTGCATACAGCCGATCCGAACCGCCTGCCACGGGTCATCCTGCTGATGTGCTGCCTGCTGCTGACGCAGGCGGCCTGCTCGGAGGCACCGACAACGGTGCAGAGGGTTATCCAGCCGCAGTCTCCCGCCATCGCCTTTTCCGGCAACACCCTCAAGGTGCTCAGCCTGAATGTCGCACATGGCCGCAAGGATCGTATGAACCAGTTGCTACTGAGCGGCAACACCATCCGGAAAAATCTTGATGACATCGCCGTGTTCCTTTCACGTAGCGGTGCGGACATCATCGCCCTGCAGGAGGCCGATGCGCCGTCTCGCTGGAGCGGCAACTTTGACCACGTGGCACTGCTGGCGGAACAGGCCAGTTACCCGGTCTTTACCCACACCCCGCATGCCAGCAGCTGGCTGTTCAGTTACGGTACCGCCATCCTTTCACAGACGGCCTTTACCGAGACCATCAACTATACCTTCGAGCCCTCGCCGCCGACGATGAACAAGGGCTTCACGCTCGCACAGATCATATGGCAGACCGGTCACGAGGAGGACTCGCTGATGCCCGTGGACATCATCTCCGTGCACCTCGACTTTTCGCGGCAGGAAGTGCGCGAAAGCCAGATACAGGAAATAACCCGGGCACTGGGTGACCGTGATAACCCGGTCATCATACTGGGCGATTTCAACAGCGACTGGCTGGCCGATGAACTGGTTGTCAGGTCACTGGCCGATGACAACAAACTGAAAGGCTATCGTCCTGAAGACAACGGACTCGGGACCTATGAATCGGGCGACAAAAGCAAGCGGCTGGACTGGATCCTGATATCCAACTCGCTGGAGTTCGTGCGCTACGAGGTCCTGCCCGAGGTATTATCCGACCACAAGGCCGTGTTTGCCGAGATCGCACTGCAATCCGGCCCCTTTACTGCGATTGCAGACGAACCGCGACTGGCAAAGAATGACCCATCGAGGTCACAACCATATGACGAACTGGAGTAACGACGCATGTCCGAGTTAAAGCTGGTTCCACTGCTGGTCCTGATTATCCTCACGGCGGCCTGTTCGACAACCGGCTACAAGGGTGCGCAGCCGCTGATGTCGACGCGGATGGTGCTGGATGTTGCCAGCGAGACTGCCGGAAACGGTGAATACATCGAGGAACTGGTGGAATCGCGCACCTGGGTCAGGCCGCGTTATCTCAAGGATGACCCGATCGAGCTTGGCAAGAATGCAGTCATCCCGGTGCAGCACGAGGAAGTGAAGATCATTGGTCCCTCGCAGGAAGACTCGCTGCGCTCGCTGGCACTGAAGCTGTGGATGATCGACAACGCCGAGCACACCATCGACGCGGTGTATTACATCTTCAAGTACGACGTCGTCGGTGAGGCCATGCTGGGGGCCCTCTGCAATGCCGTCAGGCGTGGTGTCGATGTGCGTATCATGGTTGATTCCATCGGCTCCATTGATCCGTCCCATACCGGCCTGATGGCGCTGGAGACCTGTGCCGAAGACGCGGGTTACATGCGTACGATGGACGGGCAGC
The DNA here is from genome assembly GCA_905479705.1 of uncultured Gammaproteobacteria bacterium. Lineage (GTDB taxonomy): Bacteria > Pseudomonadota > Gammaproteobacteria > UBA9214 > UBA9214 > UBA9214. Next base: position 9,702 of record CAJQNP010000130.1, on the reverse strand, counting down.
TGACCGACCAAAAGGCACGTGTGCAGACGGTGATCTTCAACGCGCTGTCCAGACCCTCGAGCTGGAAGAACCGGCGATCGCATGACAAGCTACTGGTGATCGACGGGGCGTTTCCCGGCAAGGCGATCGTGATCACCGGTGGGCGCAATATCTCCCTCGCCTACTACGGGATCAAGGCCGATGGTTCCGCGGACCCGTCGGCCTACCGTGACCTGGAGATACTGCTCAAATCACGCGACTCGGACACCTTCAGTGATGTAACCGTCGGGGATGTCAGCACCATCTACTACACGCTGCTGTTTCTGCACCGAGAGAACAAGCGCCTCTACCCGATTTACTTTGATGATTCGGAGAGTCTCCACGAGGACCCGGATCCGTTTGCAGGCGACCGGCAGCGGGCACAGCAAAGCCTGGCCTTCATCAAGCAGTTGCCGGCTGTCGCGGAGATGCTGGCGCAGATGCCGGAATACATGTCGACCGGTTTTCACGACACCGATGTATTGCTTGCTCATGAACTGGCGAACCTGACGAACCGTAATGTGGTGACCAACACCATAGAGAACCTCAAGGGCAACCCGAATTCCATCATGTACGTCCTCGGTGAATACGGGGATGAACTGGAAGAGAACGGTGTTCTGCGCATTGTTTCGCCCTACATGTTTATCGCCAGGTACTATGACTCGCAAGGTAATGTCGTTCATGACGGTGCCGAGGTAATGAAAGAATGGCTCAGAGAGCACCCGAAAAACCGCGTCGAGATCATCACCAATTCGGTGCTGACCAGTGATAACTTTTTCGCACAGTCCATGATCGACATGGATGTCGGTCCGCGATTACTGTTAACCCCGGAACTGGAGAAGGCCTGGGTATCCAGCCTGAAAAACGGCGAGCTGAATGAGGCGGTCGTTGGCAGTGACGAATGGCGCGAACTGGTCAATCATCCGCAGCTGTTCATCTACCAGACCGGCCGGCTGGATGCGGCATCTCTTGGTGAGGGTACAAAGCATTACGGCAAGCTGCACGCGAAGTACTTCATGGGCATTGATGGCGGCTTCGTGGGCACGGCCAATTTTGATTACCGCTCGCGCCTCTATAACAATGAAATGGGTTTCTTTTATTCCGGAGCGGCCGTGCACGCGGATCTGGACGCGATCTTTGAAGACCTGATTGCAGACTCCTATCGCTGGGGTTCGCCGGAATGGCTGGAGATGCGCCAGAAGGTCAGGGACAAGGGCGGGATCAAGGGGCAGTCGACCAAGAGCCAGCGTTCCATCTTCAAGACCCTGCGTGCAACCGGTGCGGACTGGCTGATCTAGCGTCCCTGCCCTTCACGCCACCCCTGGTCATCCCTGTCGCGACGATGATTGCAATCTCCAGGGTCTATCGTTGTTGTGACGAGGCCTGAGGACGACTGAATCACGCCTTGATTACCTGGCTGCGCAGCCAGGCGTGGCGGCTTCACAAGTTATTCTCCCCTCGTTTAGAATGCCCGTATCGGGTGCGCCGGGGAGTCTGATTGTCACAGCGTAATGCAACAACCACGACCGGCTACATCGTGGCAGCGGTCGTTCTGGTCCCCTTCTTCTGGTTGACGCTGGGTGATGCCTACGGTCGTTTCACGATCACGTTTGATCCGGCTGCCAGCATGGCCAGCTACTACCTTGAGCCCTACACCGGCCCCGCCACGGGGCTGGCCTGCCTGGCAGTGCCCATGGTCCTGGCCTACTTTCTCAAGACCATCATGGCAAACATTGTCGATTCCAGCTGGGAAATTTCATCGAATGCGATAGACTGGTTGCTGGTAAATGGAAAAAAGTGGTTAATCATCGCCTGGCGGAAAGCGCTGCAGCTGGTGCGTCAGCTGAAACAGGCCTACTCCGAAAGGTCGACAACCATCCCTGCACCGACTGAAAGATCACCTGGCGCAGCCGCACGTTTAAAGCTTATGTCATTGCAGAGCCTGCTCCACCTGTTACTCGTCGCCTTCGTGACCTGGTGTGGTATTGCGCTGTACCTGTATTTCTCCCAGTCGCGGCTGCTGTATTACCCGGAGATGCCTTCCCGGGCCGTGAACGCCACACCGGAGAACATCGGGCTGGCCTATGAAGAGGTACAGTTGCTTACCAGCGATGAGGTGCGGCTGCACGGCTGGTATGTCCCGGCAGACAATGCCCGTGGCACAGTGCTGTTCAGTCATGGGAATGCCGGTAATATCGGTCACCGGCTGGACACCGTCAGGCTGTTTAACGGGCTTGGCCTGAATGTCCTGCTTTACGATTACCGCGGTTTTGGCAACAGCGAGGGCAAGACGACCGAGGCGGGCACCTACCTCGACGGGCAGGCGGCATGGGCCTGGCTAACGTGGGAGAAGCAGATCCATCCAGGGCAGATTATTCTCTTTGGTCGTTCGCTGGGCGCGGCGGTTGCCGCCGATCTTGCCATTCACAACCCGTCTGCCGCCGTGATCCTTGAGTCAGCCTTTACCTCGGTGCCCGACATGGCCGCCAGGATCTACCCCTGGTTGCCGGTGCGGCTGCTGTCCCGTTTTCAGTACGACAATCTTGACAAGGTCAGGGAAATAACAGCGCCGTTGCTGATCGTGCACAGCCCTGATGACGAGATCATTCCCTACGAGCAGGGTGAGCAGCTGTTTGAACAGGCCCGTGAGCCAAAGCAGTTTCTGAAATTGCAGGGCGGCCACAATGACGGCTTCTATGTCAGCCGTGATCACTATGCGCAATCACTCGGTGGATTCCTGCAACAGGTGCTGCCCGATCCCGGCCAGGAACAACCCTGTGAGCCAGACGGCTGAGCGGGACTCAGTCGTCGAGTACGGTCTCCTGTATCCGCACCTCGGTACCCGCCGGAACACGCTCGAACAGTTCGATGACCTCGGTATTGCGCATCTTCACGCAGCCGTGTGACGAGGGTATGCCCATGGGATCTTCATCCGGGCAGCCGTGGATGTAAATATAGCGGCGCATGGAGTCGCGCTCGCCAAAGCGGTTGTGGCCCGGTTCCATGCCGCTCAGCCAGAGGATTCGGGTCAGCATCCAGTCGCGGTCCGGATGCTGCTGCCTGAGTTCAGGCGTGTACAGCTCACCGGTATCGCGGCGGCCTACGAACACCGTGTTGGCGGCCGCGCCGGCGCCGATCTTCGCGCGAACACGGTGTCGGCCGCGCGGGGTGCATTCACTGTGCATGATCTCGCCGGGTCCGTTCGCGGCCGTCGAGACGGCGACATCCATGACGACGCGACCTGACTCCAGCAACTGCAGGCGCTGCTCGTCAATACTGACCCGGATCAGGAAGTCTTTCGCTTGCATGGGGTGATTATACCGCTGCCGCTGTCGTGTCTGTGAAGTGACCGTTCACGGGGCACGCCTGTGTACCTGTTGCAGGCCGTCAAAATTGCCGTCCTGCGCCAGGCGGTAGCCCGCGATATCGCTGCGCGCGGCAAACACATGGTCTTCATACCACAGGGGGATGTAGGGCAGCTGTTGCAGCAGTTCCTGCTGTACCTCGCGGTACGCCGCGGCCTGCGCAGGCAGGCTGTCGCCCTGCTCTGCCGCCTCGATCAGTGCGTCAACACGGGGTGAAACGAGACGACCGCGGTTGGCACCCTCGGGTGGCAGCGAGCTGCTGTGGAAGGCGTAGCGAAAGATATCCGGGGTCTTGATGCCCACCCAGGCAAGGCTGTACATCTGGAAGTGGCCTGATTTGATGTCGCCGTAGAACGTGCCCCAGTCATAGCTCTGCAGGCTGGTCTCGATTCCGACCTCGCGCAACTGTTGTTGAATGATGGTGGCAATCCGGACGCGCACCGCATCCGTGGAGGTCTTGTAGGTCAGTTGCAGGGGATGCGCCGCGCTAAAGCCCGCCTCCGCCAGCAAGCCACGGGCGCGTTCCGGGTCGTAGGGATAGTCGGGCAAGGCCGGGTTCCCGGCCCAGTGGTCCGGGGGTAACAAGGCCGCGGCCGGTCGTGCTGCACCGCCAAGTACATACTCAATAATGGCGTCGCGGTTGATGGCATGTGCGACGGCCTGGCGGACCCGCAGGATCGATGTCTGCGGATTCTCCAGGTTGAATCCGATATAGGCGAAATTACTGCCCTCGGCAAAGGTCACCTGCACCGCCGCCTTGTCGTCCAGGTAGCCGAGCAGTTCGGCCGGCAGGTCATTCTGGACAATATCCACCTCGCCGCGCAGCAGTTTCAAAACACGCACCGTCGGATCGCCGATGCCCTGGAACTCGATGACCTGGCCGTCCTCGCGACGCGTCAGCGACAGCCTGCCCGGCTCCGGCCAGTCACGCAGCTCGAACGGGCCGCTACCCAGCGGCGACTCATGAAAGGGATGATTGCTGGCGATGGCGTCGGCCGGCAGCAGGCCGATGACCAGGTAACCGGGAAACAGGGGGTCGGGTCGCTTCAGCCGGAAGTCGAGGGTGTCGTCATCCAGCACCTCGATGCGCTCGATCAGCTGCAGGGCCCCGGCATGCGCCGATGGCCTGTCGGGATCCAGTATCGACTGATAGGTCGCGGCCACGTCTGCTGCCGTCAACGCCCGCCCGTCATGAAAGTGCGCGCGTTGCGGATCGAGATGAAAACGGTAATGGGTTGGTGCCAGCAGGTCCCAGTTGGCCAGGGCCGCGCGTGGCCGGGTGTTCTCGTCAAAGTCGACCAGCCGCCGGTATAGCAGGCGGTTGATGCGCGCCGAGGTTGCGTCGGTGGCATAGCGCGGGTCGAGATTGGCGGGTGCGCTGGCCAGCCCGAAACGGATGGTGTCGTCGGCCGGTTGGCTGCATGCAGTCAGCAGCATCATGCCGCATGCCAGCAATAATGCGCGCAGTTGCATCAGGCCGCTGCCCCGTCCATGGCCATCCTCAGCCTGGCACGCAGCTGTCGAAAGGCAGTATCCGGCAGCATGTCAGGGGTGAGTAACAGGCTGTGGCCGGGGTGACCGGCAACCCTGAAATGCAGTATCACCAGCCATGGCAGTATCAGTGCGCGCTGCACCAGGGTTGCCTGCAGTTCTGCACCTGAATGCAAGGTAACGGTCAATTCGTCTGCCCCCTGCCAGCTGATGGACTGGATTGACTGCGGGTGCGTACGCCAGACATGGCGGCGCCAGCTGTTGTACAGGTTGATGGCCAGCACAGGCACGCACACGGCTATCAGCCAAGCCGACAGATCCAGGAACGGCAGGACGAGCAGCGCTGTCAGGTGAATAAACAGCAGCCAGCCTGCCATGGTGCGTGAGGGGCCGGGTTCAAGGTGCAACGCTGTTGCGTATGTTGTGTACAAGCTGTGCGACATCCGTGTCGGTTGGAATCATGCGGCCCATCAGGACCTCCAGTAATAATGTGTCCGGGTATTCCAGCAGGCGGCTGAAACAGGCCCTGTCGGACTCTGCCAGGCCGGCATAGGCCGTGTCGAGGTAAAGGCCGAGTATCTCGTCCAGTTCGCGCATGCCACGCCGGCATTGCCACCTGAGCCGGTTGTGTTCACTGTGAATAGTCTGCTCCATGGCACTGCTGCCCCTTAAAGGGAACGCTTGACCATCAGTTCCTTGATGTTGCCAATGGCCCGGGTCGGGTTCAGGCCCTTGGGGCAGATCTCGACGCAGTTCATGATGGTATGGCAACGGAACAGCTTGAACGGGCCATCCAGGTTGGCCAGTCGCTCATCGGTTGCCTGGTCGCGGCTGTCCGCGAGGAACCGCCAGGACTGCAGCAAGGCCGCCGGGCCGAGGAACTTGTCCGGGTTCCACCAGAACGACGGACACGAGGTCGTGCAGCAGCCGCACAGGATGCACTCATACAGGCCATCAAGCCGGTCGCGCTGCGCCGGTGATTGCAGGTGTTCAACCTCGGGCTCCGGGTCCTTGTTGATCAGGTAGGGCCGGACGCCGCGATATTGCTTGTAAAACTGCTCCATGTCGACGATCAGGTCGCGCACGACCGGGAGCCCCGGCATCGGGTTGATGGTGACTGAAGAACCCAGGCCCAGCAGTGGCGTGATGCAGGCAAGGCCATTGCGCCCGTTGATGTTCATGCCATCCGATCCGCACACCCCTTCCCCGCATGAGCGTCGGAAACCCAGAGTCTCGTCTTCTGCCTTGAGCAACAGCAAGGCATCGAGCAGCATCATGTCTTCATTGAGCCGGTCGTCGCTTAGCTCGAAGTCCTGCATGTACGGCGCTGCATCGGTTTCCGGATTAAAGCGGTAGATGGAAAATTTCATGGCGCCCGGTCAGTAGCTGCGAGGTTTCGGTGGAAACGAGTCCACGGTCAGGGGTTTGGTTCGTACCGGCTTGTAGTCAACGCTGTTGCTTGCCTTGTGGTACAGGCTGTGGCGCAGCCAGTTGACGTCATCCCGTTCGGGAAAGTCTATGCGCGAATGTGCGCCGCGACTTTCCTCACGCTGTTGTGCCGACAGCATGGTGGCCACGGCAACGTCCATCAGGTTTTCCAGTTCCAGCGCCTCGATGCGGGCGGTGTTGAAGACCTGGCTGTGGTCGCGCAGGCGCACATCAACCATGCGCTGTTGCAGGCCAAGCATTTTATCAACGCCCTCGTTGAGGACCTCGGCTGTTCGAAACACGCCGCAGTGGTCTTCCATGGTCTGGGTCAGTTCCCGGCGCAGGCCGTCGACTGATTCACCCTCGCCCGGTTGTTCCCAGCGTGCCAGGCGCTGTAATGCCGGCTCCAGGCAGTCGTCGTCGAGTGTCTGGTGGTAACGGTTCTCGCCCAGGTACTCGATGATCTGGTTGCCGGCGGCGCGACCAAAAACGATGATGTCCAGCAGGGAATTACCGCCAAGGCGGTTGCTGCCGTGCACGGAGACACAGGCACATTCACCGGCGGCATAGAGGCCGGGTATGCGTTCTTCCGGACCGTGCTCGATGGGTGCGACCACCTCGCCAAAGCGGTTGGTCGGTATGCCGCCCATGGTGTAGTGCGCGGTTGGAAACACCGGTGCAGGCGTATCGCACAGGTCGACACCGGCAAAGGTCAGCACCGTGTCGCGAATTGCCGGCAGGCGTTTGCGGATCAGGGCGGAGTCCAGGTGATCCAGTTTCAGCAGGACATGATCCTTGTTCGGTCCACAGCCACGCCCCTCGCGCACCTCGGTGACGATGGCGCGACTCACCACGTCACGACTGGCCAGGTCCCTGGCATGGGGTGCATAGCGCTCCATGAATCGTTCGCCGTCTGCGTTGACGAGATACCCCCCCTCGCCGCGTGCGCCTTCACTGAGCAACATGCCCTTGCCGGCAATGCCGGTCGGGTGAAACTGGAAGAACTCCATGTCCTGCAGCGGTATGCCGGCGCGCAAGGCCATGGCCATGCCATCACCGGTATTGATGAGTGCATTGGTGTTGGTGCGGAAGATCTGCCCGGCGCCACCGGTAGCCAGCAGCGTGGTCCTGGCCTCGATAACCAGCTTCTCGCCCGTGGCGATGTTCAGCACCAGCGCACCCAGAATCGAGCCTTCCGCGTTATGCAGCAGGTCGATGGCAAAGTATTCATCAAAGAAGTGGGTCTTGGCACGGATGTTCTGCTGGTACAGCGAATGCAGGATGGCGTGGCCGGTACGGTCTGCGGCTGCGCAGGTGCGCGCGGCCTGCTCACCGCCAAAGTGCATGCTTTGGCCGCCAAACTGGCGCTGGTAGATGGTGCCGTTGTCCAGCCGCGAGAACGGCACGCCAAAGTGTTCCAGTTCATAGACGGCCTTGGGCGCAGCACGACACATGTACTCGATGGCGTCCTGGTCTCCGAGGTAATCGCTGCCCTTGACGGTATCGAACATGTGCCAGTGCCAGCTGTCCGGCCGGACATTCGCCAGTGCCGCGTTGACCCCGCCCTGCGCGGCAACGGTGTGTGATCGCGTGGGGAATACCTTGGAGACGACAGCGACATGCGCATCGGCCTGGGAGAGTTGCAGGGCCGCACGCAGACCGCCGCCGCCGGCACCGATGATCAGGGTATCGAACTGTCGCCGTGGAATATTCACTGGCTAGCGTGCCGCCACCAGCAGAACCTGCAGCGCCCACAGGCCACAGGCGATGAACACAAGCGCAATCAGCGCAAGCACCAGCAGGCGCAAGCGCAGACTGTGTACATAATCCAGCACGACATCGCGCATGCCGACCCAGCCATGTACCAGCACGGCAATAATAAAGGTGGCGCTGGCGATATTCATGACAGGGTGGCTGATCCACGCATGCCATTGCTGGTAAGTGGGCTGCGGGTGACGGATGAAATGTGTGACCAGGTACAACAGGAAGACGCCGAGATACACCGCGCTAAAGCGCTGCATCAGCCAGTCTCGCAGTCCGTGTGTCGGGCGGCTCACAGGACCCACCACAGGTAAATCAGCGCCATGGCGACACCCACGATATTGACCAGCCAGGCACTGCGGCGCGCCTGCTGCAGGTTGACGCCACTGCCGGTATCGATCAACAGGAAGCGAATGCCCGAAAACAGGTGATGAAACAGTGACCACGCGATGACTGTCGAGGCCACGCGCAACGAGGTGCATTGCAGGTACTCCACGGCACGCTCAAATCCGGCCGGCCCCTGCAGGGAAAGATCGAGTAGATAAATCAGTAGAGGCAAGCCTAGAAACATCAGTACACCGGAAATCCGGTGTGCTATCGAGGTCACTGCACCGACCGGGAATCGAATCCGGAGAAGGTTGAGAAAGACGGGCGCAGCGTGCTGGTTAGCCATAGTTACCTTGCAATGATTATCGCGATTTATACCATTCGACCGGGCGGAACACCAGCGGTTCCAGGTGGCTCTTGCCTGCTGACACTACCCGCTGCTTGCACTAGAATCGATGTCCTGTCCAAAGGAACCAACAACCATGAAGATCGACTGGAAAGCCTTTCTTGAAGGGGCCGGCGCCGAGCTTGTCGATGACCGGGTGCTGCACTTCGGTAACCCGGTGCGGGAACGCAAGGTTGCCCTGAGCGGGCTGGTGTTTGCCGACCTCAGTCACCTGGGTGTGATTGCTGTACACGGTGCGGATGCCGAATCCTTCCTGCAATCGCAGCTCGGCAACGACGTCGGCCAGGTAGATGAATCCGCCAGCCAGCTGAGCTCCTACAGTACCCCGAAGGGACGCATGCTGGGCCTGATGCGACTGTTCCGGCAGGGTGATACCTGGTACCTGCGTTTGCCCAGGGACACGCTGGAGGCGGTCATTCAGCGGCTGCGCATGTTTGTCATGCGGGCAGACGTCACCCTCGAGGATGTCAGTGATAACTTTGTCGCCGTCGGTGTCTCCGGTGAGCAGGCCGCTGAGGAGCTCGCCGCCGTGACCGGGTCTGTGCCCGGGGCGGTTGACGCGGTGACGCATGCTGCGGATATCACCCTGCTGCGTGTGCCGGGCATACAGCCACGCTACGAGGTCTACATCAGTTCACAGGGCGCCGCGCAACGCGTCTGGGATTCGCTGAATGTGCATGGCGCACCCGTTGGCGAATCAACATGGCGACTGCTGGAGATTTACGCCGGCCTGCCCACGATATTTGCCGCTACCAGCGAGTTGTTTGTCGCCCAGATGGCCAACCTGCAACTGCTGAATGGCGTCAGTTTCAAGAAGGGCTGTTACCCGGGACAGGAGATCGTTGCCCGCATGCAATATCTCGGCACCCTGAAACGCCGCATGTATCTCGGTGTCATCGATACGGA
>CAJQNP010000129.1 GCA_905479705.1 uncultured Gammaproteobacteria bacterium | reverse complement strand
AAACAATGCAGGCGCCATCTGGGAACTGATGCAGGATCCGAAGACCCATGTCTACATCGCCGGCCTGCCGAAGACGGCGGAGGATTTTTACCGCGCCATGACCGGCGTGGCGGGTTCAACGGCACGCTGGCGCTGGACACGCGAGGAGATGATGGAACAGGGGCGCTGGTCGGAGTTGCTGTACAGTTAGGACCGGCACGCAACAGGCCATGAAACAGTCGCGTGACCCCTGCTGCTGTCAGTGCAGCAGCAGGGACTGTCCGCAACAACTAGCGCTTGCGACGATCTCTGTGTTTCTGGCGGGCATCGATGCGCATGCGCAGTGCATTCAGTCGAATGAAGCCCTCTGCATCCTTCTGATCATAGGCGCCCTCATCCTCTTCAAAGGTCGCGATGCGTGCGTCAAACAGGCTGTCGGTATCCGACTGCCTGCCCGCCAGGATCACATTACCCTTGTAGAGTTTCAGACGCACCTTGCCGTTGACATGTTCCTGGGAGGCATCGATCAGCTGCTGCAGCAGGCGGCGTTCCGGACTCCACCAGTAACCGTTATAGACCATCGAGGCATACCGCGGCATCAGCTCATCCTTCATATGGGCCACCTCGCGGTCCAGCGTCAATGACTCCATTGCACGGTGCGCCTTGAGCAGGATGGTGCCGGCCGGTGTCTCGTAACAGCCGCGCGACTTCATGCCAACGTAGCGGTTCTCGACGATGTCGGACCGGCCAATGCCGTTTTCGCCGCCAATCCGGTTAAGCGTTTCCATGATCTGCCCGGGGCTGTGCGACTTGCCATCGATGGCAACGGCATCGCCCTTCTCGAAGGTGATCTCGATATAGCTGGGTTCATCCGGGGCGCGTTCCGGTGACACCGTCCACAGCCACATGCCCTCTTCCGGCTCCGCCCACGGGTCTTCCAGGATGCCGCCCTCGTAGGAGATGTGCAGGGAGTTGGCATCCATGGAATACGGTGACTTCTTGCCCTGCTTCATTTCCACCGGGATGCCGTGCTGCTCCGCGTAGGCCATCAGCGTCTCGCGCGAGGTCAGGTCCCATTCACGCCAGGGCGCAATCACCTTGATATCCGGGTTGAGCGCGTAGGCGCCCAGTTCAAAGCGTACCTGGTCATTGCCCTTGCCGGTGGCACCGTGGGCGATGGCATCGGCACCGGTCTCGCGGGCAATCTCGACCAGGCGCTTGGCGATCAGCGGACGCGCAATGGAGGTGCCCAGCAGGTATTCACCCTCGTAGAGGGTATTGGCGCGAAACATCGGGAACACGTAGTCGCGCGCAAAGTCTTACTTGAGCGACTCGATATAGACTTCCTTGACGCCCATGGCATGCGCCTTCTCGCGCGCCGGTTCGATCTCCTCGCCCTGGCCGACATCCGCGGTAAAGGTAACGACCTCGCAATCGTAGGTCTCCTCCAGCCACTTGAGGATGACGGAGGTATCCAGACCACCGGAATAGGCCAGTACGACTTTCTTGATATCAGACATGTTTACGCCTTTGCTCGTTTCTTGCTGCGATTCAACCGCGACGCCAGGCGCCGTGCCATATCACCAAACATTTCGGTCTGCGTCGGGTGCGGATGTATCGCCGCACCCACCTGCTGCAACGTTATGTTCGCCGACACCATCATTACTGCCTCGCCAATCAAGGTGTCTGCATGGTCGGCCAGGAAATGCACACCGATAATGCGTTGCGTCGCCTTGTCGGCGACGATCTTGATCAAGCCATGGGTCTCGTTATTGATCATTGCCTTGGCATCGATACTCATGGGGACCTTGATCTCGGCCGCATCGATCCCCTTCGCCTTCGCCTGCTCGACAGACAGGCCCACGAACGCCGCCTGCGGCCGGGTAAAGATCACGCCGCAATCCCTGTCCTGGTCGTAATTCATGTCCTCGCCAAGGATGGCCGCGGCCGCCACGCGCCCCTGCTGTGCAGCGGTATGCGCCAGCATCAGCCCACCGACGACGTCACCGACGGCGAAGATATTCGCCACGCTGGTACGGCTGCGGCTGTCCGCGGTAATGACACTGCGTTGCTGTGCAACACCGGCAGCTTCCAGGTCAAGACCGTCCAGTACCGGCCGCTTGCCGGTCGCCATGATGACGTAGTCCACCGTGAGGCTGCGTTTCTTGCCATCCGTGTCAGTATAGGCAAGCTTCATCGCACCCGGTTTGCCGCTGATCCTGTTCACCGCGGCCGAGGTATGCACGTCGAGTCTTGGTTCGTCGTCGAGGATGCCGGCCAGCGTGTTGGCAATCTCCGCTTCGACCTCGGCGAGGATACGTTCCTGCGCCTCCAGCAGGGTGACCCGGGCACCAAAGTCCTGGAAGATCTGCGCCATCTCCACACCGATGGCCCCGGCCCCGATCACGGCGAGCCTCTTCGGTGGCGCGTCCAGCGCCCAGACGGTGTCGGAGGTCAGCACGCCACCGCTGGCGACGCCCTCACTGGCCCCTTCAATCGGCGGAATAAACGGCGGCGCCCCGGTCGCGACCACGGCACATCCAAAGGTAATCGTCTTGTCGGCCTTGTCTGTCGGCAGGTCGGCACGCGTGTGCGGGTCGGCCTGGTTGGTGGAGGTATGCAGGGCCAGCGTGTTGCCATCCACAAAGCGGCCGAACCCCTGCAGGTAACTGATACGCACACCCTTGTCGGTCTTCAGCGCCATCTCGCCGCGCGTTTCCAGCACCTGGCGGCGATGTGCCTCGAGGTCCTTCCACACCAGCTTTGCCCTGTTGGTACCGGCGACGCCAAGGTGAGCGTCCTCGGCACGGTCACGCATGCGGTCGGCGGCCGCGCGCCACGCCTTTGAAGGAATGCAGCCGCGCCACAGGCATTCACCGCCGGGGAACGGCGAGTCGTTGACCAGTGCAACCTTCAGCCTGTGCGCCACCAGGTCGCGGGCACAGTCCTCGCCGCCCGGGCCGCCGCCAATCACGACCACGTCGTAATCCCAGTCGCCCTCGGGAATGGCCGAGCCGCCCGGCCCCATCCAGTCAACCGGCGACTCGATCAGGCCCTTCAGTGTGCGCAGGAACAGCGCCACGTCGGCGCCATTGATGACCCGGTGATCGG
>CAJQNP010000128.1 GCA_905479705.1 uncultured Gammaproteobacteria bacterium | reverse complement strand
GTAGATTGACGAGGCCTGCTGGCGAACCGTTTTCTCCTGGGTCTGCCTGACAAGTGCGATCTCTTTAAGGCTGAGGCCTTTCAGCAACAACCAGCCAACTTCCTGTTCACTGCCTGTCAGCCCCCACTCGCTAAATTGCTGGGCAACAACGTGTCCCAGTTTTCTGCGGGCCTCCACGACGTACTTGCCGGGTGGCGCCTTTGTGTTATCTGCCTCGGCAAGCTCGCGTTGCAGCGCCTGGATCTCCAGCTGTTGCCGGTGTAGCCCTAGCAGCAGCCAGGCGATCGCAAGGATTGACAGCACGACGACGACGGTTTCCTTGATCACATGCTCGCTGTCAGCCCCGTGAGAGAGGTCGGCCACCAGGTCGGCGCCACTGGCGATAACCACAATACCGAGGATGAGAATCAATATCGTTTCTTTGCTGTTATGCAGGTTCATGGCGTTGAACTCTGGAGAAAATAATCAGTTATGACATGGGACATATGTCGCATCCCGCGGTTCTATGTGACATCGGCCCGATGACTCATGGCCAGATCCATACAATACTTGCATTCTGTCTTGATAGTTGAAGAGGGCTTCATGATGAGTCATGTCATTCGTGTCTGGGATCCATTGGTAAGAATCTTCCACTGGGGCCTGGTGCTGGCCTTCGTGGTGGCCTACCTGAGTGGCGACGAGGAAAACAGTGTACATATCTACTCGGGTTATGTCGTAGCCGGGTTGATCGCATTCCGTCTTGTCTGGGGGATCATTGGCAGCCGCTACGCACGCTTCAGTAATTTCATCTATTCACCCCGGGCAGTTATCGGCTACCTGAAAGGCCTGCTGGCCGGGAGGCCGGAACACTATACCGGTCATAACCCGGCCGGCGGCTGGATGATCATGGCCCTGCTTGTGACGCTTGCCGTCGTGACGGTCAGCGGATTGAAGGTCTATGCCATCGAGGAGGGGCTGGGTCCACTGGCCGGGGATACACCTTCTGTGTCTCTTATCAGCCAGGCGCATGCCGACAGTGATGACGATGACGATGACCACGGTAAACATAACAAGGGGCGGCATGAAGAGGCTGAGGAAGAGTTCTGGGAAGAGATACACGAGGCATCTTCAAATTTCATGCTGTTGCTGATTGTCCTGCATGTGGTCGGTGTCGTTGTTGCCGGTCGTTTGCACGGGGAAAGCCTCGTTAAGGCCATGATTACCGGGAAGAAGACGGACATTACTGGATCGTAAACCGGCCGCTGCGGGTGAAATTCACGGGCCCGGCATCCATACAGGCCGGCCGCTGGCGTGAAACGCTTCTATTTCCGCTGAGAAATTGATTTTCCAGCCCCGGATGGCTAAGCTACGCGGCTCGTTTAGATCAAGGAATTAGTGCTATGCGTCAGCCACTGGTCGCCGGTAACTGGAAAATGAATGGCTCGCTCGACAGCGTTACCTCGCTGATTGAGGGGATCAAGGCCGGCCTGGGTTCGGTCACGACTGCCGAAATGGTGGTTTGCCCACCTTATGTATACATACCCGGCGTCGCGGGTCTGATTGGCGACGCGGCAATTTCACTGGGTGCCCAGGACGTCAGTGACCAGGAATCCGGTGCCTATACCGGTGAAGTGGCCCCCGGCATGCTGACCGACGTCGGCTGCAAGTACGCCATTGTCGGCCATTCCGAGCGCCGCAGCATCTACGGCGAAAGCGATGAATTCACGGCCAGCAAGTTTGCCGCGGCCCGCAAGGCCGGCCTCGTGCCGATCCTGTGCGTGGGTGAACAGCTGGAAGAGCGCGAACAGGGCATTACCGAAGATGTTGTCGCACGCCAGCTGGATGCCGTGATCAACCTCGAGGGCGTTGCTGCCCTGGCGGATGCCGTGATTGCCTATGAGCCTGTCTGGGCGATCGGTACCGGCAAGACCGCCACGCCGCAGCAGGCGCAGGATGTACACGCCTTTATCCGTGGCAAGCTGGCTGCGCTGGATAGCAGCGTCGCAGACAAGGTCAGGATCCTCTACGGCGGCAGCATGAATGCAGGCAATGCCGCTGAACTGCTGGCGATGGCGGACATCGATGGCGGCCTGATCGGTGGTGCGTCACTGAAACCGGCGGACTTTCTTGCCATCGGTACGGCAGCAAACAGTTAAACCGATTAATTAACGCTGTTACGGGCAGCTAATCAGCTATGTTTCAGTTCCTACTGGTTGTACAAATCATTACTTCGATCTCCATCATTGCGCTGGTGATGTTGCAGCAGGGCAAGGGTGCCGACATGGGCGCCGGTTTTGGTGCGGGTGCGTCGGGAACCGTGTTCGGTGCGCGTGGCTCGGGTTCATTCTTCACGCGGGCGACCGGGATACTGGCTGCCGTATTCTTTATTAATTGCCTGTTGATCGCCTCGCCGTTGATTCGTGACCAGGGCAGTACCGAGGCCGAGACGATTGCCGAGCAGCTTGAGCAGCAGGCAACGCAGCAACAGGAAGCCGAGCAGACCAACGCGGTCATTGATGCGCTGGAAAGTGAGGAGGCTGCCGGGCAGGGTGCCCCGGTCGAGATCACCGAGTCGGTCATGACTGAAAGCGACGTGCCGGATATGCCGGCCGATGATGTGGTGGTGCCGGCTGCCCCGGGCACGGACGACCTGCCTGAATAATTCCGGTTTATAGCAGTTCTGGTTTAAATACCGGCCGATGTGGTGGAATTGGTAGACACGCTATCTTGAGGGGGTAGTGGCGAAAGCCGTGCCGGTTCGACTCCGGCCATCGGCACCAGATTTTTCAGGGGCTTGGCGACTGTATGGCCCTGTTCCCCCCGTTCACGGCAACACAATAGTTACTTTTTATGCCCCCAAAAAATCAGCCAAGATACTGAATATTAAAGAAAATACAGGTCTTTCCCGGCTTGACAGAAATCCTGTGCTGGCCTAGACTTCACGCTCTTTTTGTCGCACGTCAGAGCCAGAAAAAACGCAGTCCGGACCCTGGTGATACCGGACGGAGAAGATAATAACGATGCTGGAAAATTACCTGCCCATCCTGATCTTCCTTGCCATCGGCGTTGCCATCGGAGTCGGACCTATTGTGCTCGGCTACCTGCTGGCGACCCAGAAGCCCGACAGCGAAAAGAATTCCCCGTTCGAGTGTGGTTTTGAGGCCTTTGAAGACACGCGCATGCGCTTCGATGTGCGCTACTACCTGGTTGCCATTCTGTTCATTATTTTTGACCTCGAGATCGCCTTCCTGTTTCCCTGGGCCGTGGCGCTGGATTCCATCGGCATGTTCGGCTTCATCGCCATGATGATCTTTCTCGGCATCCTGGTCGTCGGCTTTATCTACGAGTGGCAGAAAGGGGCGCTGGAATGGGAATAGAAGGTGTCCTGAAAGAAGGCTACATCACCACCTCGGCGGACGCGCTGATCAACTGGGCGCGTACCGGTTCCATGTGGCCGATGACCTTTGGCCTGGCCTGCTGTGCCGTTGAAATGATGCAGGCCGGTGCCTCGCGCTATGACCTGGACCGTTTCGGCATCATCTTTCGCGGTAGCCCGCGCCAGTCCGATGTCATGATCGTCGCCGGTACGCTGTGCAACAAGATGGCACCGGCGTTACGCAAGGTATATGACCAGATGGCCGAGCCGCGCTGGGTGATCTCCATGGGTTCCTGCGCCAACGGTGGCGGTTACTATCATTATTCCTATTCGGTGGTGCGTGGTTGTGACCGCGTCGTACCGGTTGATATCTACGTGCCGGGTTGCCCGCCAACGGCTGAAGCGCTGCTCTATGGCATCATTCAGCTGCAAAACAAGATCAAGCGTACCAATACCATCGCCCGCTAGCGGGTTGCCAGGCCAATCAACGTGACTGACTCTTCCCGCCAGCTTGCCGAGCAATTGCAACAACATTTCGGTGAACGCCTGCACGCGATTGTTGACTCGATCGGTGAGGTGACGATTGAAGTGGCGCCAGACGACCTGATCGAGGTGGCCACGGCGCTGCGCGATGACGCGAAGTTTGCCTTCGAGATGCTGATGGACGTGTGTGGTGTTGATTACGCCAATCACGGCCGCGATGAATGGGCGACCGATGAGACCTCCTCGTCCGGTTTCAGTCGCGGCGTCGAGGCTGCCACGGCCGGACGTCTGCAGGCGGTCACCGAGGACCTGGTGGTTGAGAAGCCACGTTCTGCAAAGCGCTTCGCGGCGGTATACCAGCTGCTTTCCATCTGCAATAACCGTCGTCTGCGCCTCAAGGTGTTTGCACCGGATGATGACCTGCCGGTTATTCCGTCGGTCATCGAGATCTGGAACAGCGCCAACTGGTACGAGCGCGAGGCATTCGATCTCTACGGCATCCTGTTTGAAGGTCACCCGGACCTGCGCCGCCTGCTGACGGACTACGGGTTTGTTGGCCATCCGTTCCGCAAGGACTTCCCGTTAAGCGGAAACGTCGAGGTTATTTATGATTCTGAAAAGAAGCGTGTCGTCTACCAGCCGGTGAGTATCGAGCCGCGTGTGCTGGTGCCCAAGGTGATTCGTCCCGGCAGTGTCGAGGCGGTTGACCTGACGCAGCCGGTTGAGGAGCCTGAAGAGGCCGGGGAACAGGCAGAATAGCCATGCCAGAGATACGCAACTTTACCCTGAACTTCGGCCCGCAGCATCCGGCGGCACACGGCGTGCTGCGCCTGGTGCTGGAGATGGACGGCGAGGTCATCGAGCGCGCCGACCCGCATATCGGCTTGTTGCACCGCGGTACCGAGAAGCTGGCCGAGAGCAAGCCGTTCAACCAGAGCATCGGTTACATGGACCGGCTCGATTACGTCTCCATGATGTGCAACGAGCACGGCTACGTGCTGGCGATAGAGAAGCTGCTGGGCGTCGAGGCGCCGATTCGCGCGCAGTACATCCGCGTCATGTTTGACGAGATCACCCGTATTCTCAACCACCTGCTGTGGCTGGGCGCACACGGTCTCGACATCGGTGCCATGACGGTGTTCCTGTATGCCTTCCGTGAACGCGAAGACCTGATGGACCTCTACGAGGCAGTCTCCGGTACCCGCATGCACGCCACCTATTATCGTCCCGGCGGTGTCTACCGTGACCTGCCCGATCGCATGCCGCAGTACGAGGCGTCCAAGTGGCACAGCAAGAAAGACGTCGATCGCAAGAACGAGGATCGCCAGGGCTCCATGCTGGACTTTATCGAGGCCTTCACTGAGCGCTTCCCCGGTTGTGTCGACGAATATGAAACCCTGCTGACGGATAACCGCATCTGGAAACAGCGCACCGTGGGTATCGGTGTGGTGTCACCGGAACGTGCCATGCAGCTGGGCTTTTCCGGTGCCATGCTGCGCGGCTCGGGAATCGAGTGGGACCTGCGCAAGAAGCAGCCCTATGAAGTCTATGATCGCATGCGCTTTGATATCCCGGTGGGCACCACGGGTGACTGTTATGACCGTTACCTGGTACGTATCGAGGAGCTGCGCCAGTCCAACCGTATCATCAAGCAGTGCGTGCACTGGCTGCGCAACAACCCGGGCCCGGTGATGCTGGATGATGCCAAGCTGGCGCCGCCGCGCCGCGAAGAGATGAAGGCCGACATGGAGGCCCTGATCCATCATTTTAAATTATTTACCGAGGGCTATTGCGTGCCGGCCGGCGAGGCCTATGCCGCCATCGAGCACCCGAAAGGGGAGTTTGGCGTGTACCTGGTCTCCGACGGTGCCAACAAGCCCTATCGCCTGAAGGTGCGTGCACCGGGTTTTGCCCACCTGTCCGCCATGGACGAGATGGCGCGCGGCCACATGCTGGCCGACGTGGTCGCGGTGATCGGCACGCAGGATATCGTCTTCGGGGAGATCGATCGCTGATGACTGATGCAATGCGCAATGCCGTCCTGCTGAGTGCGGATACCCGCGCCACCATCGACGCCTGGCTGACGAAGTTCCCGCAAGACCAGAAGCAGTCCGCGGTGCTTTCCGCGCTGGAGGCGGCGCAGCACCAGAACGGTGGCTG
>CAJQNP010000127.1 GCA_905479705.1 uncultured Gammaproteobacteria bacterium | reverse complement strand
AAGGATAAGGATAAGAAGAGTGATCCGGAGATGCACCAGACACGCAAGGGCAACCAGTGGTATTTTGGCATGAAGGCGCACATTGGCGTCGACAGCAAAACAATAATGATTCACTCCGTAGCCGCAACCGTTGTAAATGTGCATGACTCGCAGGTGCTTGAAGACCTGCTCCACGGCGAGGAGACCCGAGTTTGGGGTGATTCGGCGTATACAGGGCAGAAACAGCTGCTGCGCGAGAATGCGCCGGATGCCAAAGCCTTTACCCCGCACCAGGGCAGCCGTCACCACAGGCTGTCAGATGAAGAGCGGTCACGTAACCGCAACAAATCAAGAGTGCGCTCATAAAGTGGAACACATCTTCCATGTCATGAAGCATCGGTTTGGTTTTACCAGGGTGTGCTATCGTGGGCTGAATAAGAATGCGCACTTTCTGTTTGTGAACTGTGCCTTGATCAATCCGGTGATGACAAGGAAACGAATATTGCTAATATCACCGGTGAGGTGCACCTGAACAATACCAGAATGGTTCATTACGCGTCATCCTGAAGACATAACGCCCTGAAACACAGCATTCAGGGGAATATTTTTAATGGCACAGGGGTCTCTGCTGCAAAGGCGTAGCGTTTTCGTTAATTGCCCGGAGGATCCCTGGATCGTTGACTGGAAAACATGTGCCCGGCGAAAAAATCGCGCACCAGGACCGAAGATACCTGGATTTAATGACCATACGAAGCAATGGAAACAACCAAGGGATAGACATGCCGACTTACCAGCAGGGGAAAATACTTACCTGCAAGCCAGCCAATGAACCCGCATAAAACCTGGATGAATTCAACAATGAACGAGAACGTAAAGATTGCAGTTTTGATTCCTTGCTTCAACGAAGGCGTGACAATACACAAAGTCATTACAGATTTTTTTACTGCCATGCCTGAAGCAACAGTCTATGTATTCGACAATAATTCCACGGACGATACCGCTGAGCAAGCCCGCACAGCAGGCGCAATTGTAATGACCGAACCGCTACAGGGAAAAGGTAACGTCGTGAGGAGAATGTTTGCGGACGTGGATGCTGACATCTATGTTCTGGTAGACGGCGATGACACTTATGACGCGACATGTGCACCGGAAATGGTAAATCTTCTGGCCCAGCAACAACTCGACATGGTAAACGGTGCGCGCGTCACCAGAATCAAACAGGCCTATCGTCCCGGTCACCGTTTCGGAAACATTTTACTCTCGAACATGGTCGCAGCGATTTTTGGCAGGCAGGTCAGTGACATGCTGTCGGGGTTTCGCATATTTTCACGGCGGTTCGTGAAGTCCTTCCCGGCATTGTCCAGAGGCTTTGAGATCGAGACGGAACTGACCGTACATGCACTGGAGCTGCGAATGCCTATTACCGAGATAGATACACCTTACAAGGATCGCCCGCAAGGATCGATCAGCAAACTCAGGACGTTTAGTGATGGTCTACGAATTTTCCGTACGATTACGAGGCTGATCAAGGAAGAGCGCCCGCTGGCATTCTTTTCTCTGGCATTCGTTCTTCTAGCCGTGTCTTCGACCCTGCTGGCGTGGCCGATTTTTCTCGAGTATTCAAGGACCGGACTGGTTCCCCGGTTCCCGACAGCGATACTGTCAACCGGCCTTATGCTACTGGCATTCCTGAGCCTGGCGGCTGGTCTGATACTTGATACGGTTACCCAGGGTCGTCGCGAATCAAAGCGGATGTGGTACCTGAGCATCCCCCCTGTTAGTACACAGTCCGCTACGAACATTGCTGCTACCCCTGAATGATGCAGACGCGCGGCACCAGCAGTGAGTTCATACTGTTTAGTCTGGTTGGCGCGGGAGGTTTCTGCGTAGACGCGGGCATGCTCTATGTTTGCAGCTTTGTGTTGAATCTTGACCCCTACGTCGGGCGCCTGATTTCCTATTTGTTGGCGGCGACGACTACATGGCACCTTAACCGGCGCTTTACATTTCCCAATGCCACCGCCGCCACCTTGCCGCACCGGCAGTGGGCAAAATTCGTTGCCTCCAACGCAATCGGCGGCATCATAAACTACGGCGTTTATGCTGCCATCATCGCGAACGTTTCCCACACACCCGCAGCACTCATGTTAGCAGTGGCTGCCGGGTCACTGTCCGGCCTGGTGTTTAACTTCTTTGTATCAAAACTTTATGTTTTCAAGAAAACCTGTGAAGATGGTTGAACCCGGGCATATTTTGGGGTCGCAGCAGGCCGCTGCTTACGTGCACGTGTCAGATTCAAAATCCCGACATTGCTTTTTGTAACCCTCTCACTGGTATTTTGCACGATGCTGTGACCCTTGTTACTCATGGCTTGATTCGTACAACCATCAGTACCGGTAACCCTCTCTATATTTAACCAGTGAGCACCAGATACAGGCAGGATTGATACGTGACATCTAAAGAAAACGACAGTACGGGTCAGCGGGGAGCAGCTGGCGGAAATCCCGGATTGGATCATGAGTCTCGATCTTATGCGTGGCCTCTGGCTTTCCTTTGGGAACAGTTACACCGCCCGGCATTACCCTGGCTTGTCCTTGTCGCCATTGCACTGGTGCTCACACTGTCCATTAGTCCAATTCATCATTGGGACGGTGACGGCGAACTCTACCTCCTCAACGCGCTCAACATCCTGCACCACCACGACTATGCGGCGACCGGCTATCTAGTAAACCCTTACGATGCCATTCACCCAGCCGCCTATCCGCCAGGCTTGCCGCTTCTCCTCGTACCAGTACTGGAATTCTTCGGAATAAGCTACCCGGCGACAAAGGTTATGCTGGTGCTTTGCTATATCGTGACACTCATCGTGATCATGAAGATCACCGAGCCCTTTCTCGAAACACCCTGGCGAATATTTATCCTGCTCGCACTCGGGATCAACCCCCTCATATTCGGCTTCAAAAACGCCGTGTTCTCTGAACTTCCTTTTATGATGTTCGTATATTTCGCTTTATACACCTTTGACCGTTTGAGCCAGACGCTCGAGAAGGGCGAATCACGCGTTACGTCATCGCTTTGGGCTGGTACCAGCGGTCTTGCCATGGCTGCCGCTTACGAGACGCGTACGATCGGCATCGTGCTCTTTGCAACAGTCGGCATCTGCATAATTCTCAATGTCCGCCGCTTTCGGATCTTTGGACCCGCGGTGCTGCTTGCAGGGATCGCCAT
The DNA here is from genome assembly GCA_905479705.1 of uncultured Gammaproteobacteria bacterium. GTDB lineage: Bacteria > Pseudomonadota > Gammaproteobacteria > UBA9214 > UBA9214 > UBA9214. The sequence goes on along the minus strand of CAJQNP010000127.1, from coordinate 11,262 downwards.
GAGCGTCGTCATAAGCCGTCTCTTTCCTGCCGACATCGGCACCTATGCCTCGTATTTCGAGCTGGATTCGCTTCGTGACATCGGACTGCTGGCGCATAATGTTATTGATGCAAGCCTGGCTTATGTCGGAGGTTTTACTGACCTGCTCGGAATGAGCGGCTACCCGGTCAGCAGGACCGGCAACCACAAGGTCATCATCATTGCGTATGCCATTATCGCTCTTGCAGCGACAGGGCTGTGGCTCAGGTTGCGTCGGGGTATTACGGTATACGAGGTATTCTTCATCGTTTATTTCGCGGTACTCTGCGTCTATCCCATATACGGAGAGTCCCAGCGCTACGCTCTGCCGATCTTCCCGCTGCTCGTTATTTACGCGGTGGTGGCGGTCGCACAGGATTGGCCGTGGCGGCCAGGCGTTCTTCGATACCGGGGCTTACTCCTTGTCGCCGCCTTTGTATTCCTCTACAGCTGGCAGTACGCGTCGGCGCCGGGAAAACGGCTACCCACCTCCGTCGATGGCCCTGAAGCCCAGGCGCTTTATGAACAGATAAAGGCCCATGTTCCGCCCGACGAAGTGATTCTTTGCGCCAAGCCCACAATAATAGCTCTACATACCCGGCGCAGTGCGACCAACTGGCAAAGGAATCCGGAAACAAGCGAGTTTTTGCAGTACGCCGAGGAGGTGCAGGCGAAGTGGCTCGTGGTCACCGGCTTTACAAGCCCCGCCTTTACGCTGGTTGATTTATTGCCAACGATCAACCATCGCATCGAGGCCGTATGGTCTAGTCCGCAGTTCACCCTTTACCGGATGAATACTGAAGGCCTGAAGGAATAGGTATGGCACAAGCAGTCAAACGGAGCATGCCAGCAGTACGCGACTCCAGCAGCCGTTCGCATGCACCAATAAGCTGGCTACCCGGCTTTACCCTTGCATCGGAATTCGCGTGGACCGCACATAAAAAAGCGGGCTGATAATCAGCCCGCTTTTCAGTCGCTATCGTAACCGTATGCTAGTGCTGTCCAGCCGGACCACCAATCTTCCCGTCAGGTTTTTCATCAGCACTGGATGAACCGCCATCACCGGATGTCGGTTCCGGGGCCTCCCAGTCCGTCGGTGGGCGTGGTGGCTTGCCGGCCATGATGTCATCGATCTGGTCGCTGTCGATGGTCTCGTACTTCATCAGTGCGTCGGCCATCATGTGCAGCTTGTCGAGATTGGTCTTGAGGATCTCCTCGGCACGTGCGTAGGAACGGTCGATGATGGAACGAATCTCCTGGTCAATGTCGTGCGCGGTCTCGTCGGACACGGCCTTGTGCTGTGCCACGGAATGACCGAGGAAGACCTCGCCTTCATCTTCACTGTAGGTCAGCGGTCCGAGCTTGTCGGACAACCCCCACTTGGTGACCATGTTGCGCGCCAGTTCGGTGCTGCGCATGATGTCATTGGAGGCACCGGTGGTGACCTTGTCGGCACCGAAGATCAGTTCCTCGGCGATGCGGCCGCCAAACAGGCTACAGATCTGGCTCTCGAGGAACTCCTTGCTGTGGCTGTAGCGGTCGGCCTCGGGCAGGAACATGGTGACACCCAGCGCCCGCCCGCGCGGAATGATTGACACTTTGTAGACCGGGTCATGCGACGGCATGGAACGGCCAACGATGGCGTGCCCCGCCTCGTGATAGGCGGTCAGTTTCTTCTCGTCCTCGCTCATCACCATGGAGCGACGCTCCGCACCCATCATGATCTTGTCCTTGGCCTTCTCCAGGTCTTCCATGTCGACCAGGCGCTTGTTACCACGCGCGGCAAACAGGGCGGCCTCGTTGACCAGGTTGGCGAGATCGGCGCCGGAGAAACCGGGGGTGCCACGGGCAATTACACTGGCCTTGGCATTGTCCGCCATCGGCACCTTGCGCATGTGGACCCTCAGAATCTGTTCGCGGCCACGCACATCCGGCAGCGGCACCACGACCTGGCGGTCAAAACGGCCCGGGCGCAGCAGCGCCGGATCCAGCACGTCGGGACGGTTGGTTGCAGCAATGACGATGACGCCCTCGTTGCCTTCAAAACCGTCCATCTCGACCAGCAACTGGTTGAGTGTCTGTTCGCGTTCATCGTGACCACCGCCGAGGCCGGCACCACGGTGACGACCGACGGCATCGATCTCGTCGATGAAGATAATGCACGGCGCGTGTTTCTTGGCCTGCTCAAACATGTCGCGGACACGCGAGGCACCGACACCGACAAACATCTCGACGAAGTCGGAACCGGAAATGGTAAAGAACGGTACCTTGGCCTCACCGGCGATGGCCTTGGCCAGCAGTGTCTTACCGGTACCGGGTGAGCCGACCATCAGCACACCGCGGGGAATCTTGCCACCCAGACGCTGGAACTTGCTGGGGTCGCTGAGGAACTCGACCAGTTCACCGACCTCTTCCTTGGCCTCTTCCACACCGGCGACATCGGCAAAGGTAGTCTTCACCTGGTCTTCACCCAGCATGCGCGCCTTGCTCTTGCCAAAGGACATCGCGCCACGGCCACCGCCGCCGCCCTGCATCTGGCGCATGAAGAAGATCCACACACCGATGAGCAACAGCATCGGGAACCAGTTGATGAAGATGGTCATCAGGATGCCGTGCTGGTTGGGCTCGTTGACCTTGACCTCGACCTTGTTGGACAGCAGGTCGTCGACCATCTTCGGGTCTTCCGGCGGGGTCATGGTGGTGAAACGGGTACCGTCCGTGCGGGTGCCCTTGACGGTATGCTCCTCGATTTCGACTCGCTGCACGCGGCCCTGCTGGACCTCGTTGATAAAATCGGAGTAATTAATGGATTGGCTGGACGTATTCTGCGGGCCAAAGTTATTAAAGACGGTCATCAACACAATTGCGATGACAACCCAGAGCATGAGATTCTTAGCCAGATCGTTCAAACCGGATTCCTCGATATACCTGTTAAAATGGACGCTGCATCAACACCAGTATGACGGCGCGTCAAAAGCGTGCTTTAGTCATTATGACACATTCACATTGATCCGGCCTTTTGCCAGAACGTACACCTCGCGGCTGCGTGGCCGCGAAGCTTTTGGTTTCCTGATCAATACCTTGCGGTACTGTCCTCGCAAATCTTTCAAGAGCGAATCGAAGCCCTCACCCTGAAACCCCTTGAACAGCAAATCACCGCCCTTACCCAGAACCGAGGCAGCAAAGTCAGCGGCCAGTTCAACCAGATACATACTCCGCGGCTGATCCACCGCATCCATGCCACTGATATTGGGGGCCATGTCGGACATTACAAGGTTGACAGTTGCATCACCCAGCAGTTCATTCAGCGCGTTCAGCACGTCATCCTCACGGAAATCACCCTGCAAAAACTCGACACCCGGCAGGGGATCCATGGGCAGGATATCCAGTGCAATGATACGCCCCTTGTCCTTGAGGACCTGCGCGGCATATTGCGACCAGCCGCCGGGTGCCGCACCCAGATCCACAACCACCGAGCCGGGACGCAGGATATGGTCTTTCTGCTGGATTTCGTCGAGCTTGTAGACCGCGCGCGAGCGATAACCCTCGCGTTGCGCACGTTTCACATACTCGTCATCGAAATGTTTGCGCAGCCACTGTTGGCTGCTCTTGCTTCTGCCCATTGTGTACTGTCTACCGGTCAGGCGTTACCCGTATAATCGCAGTTTTCCCCGGGGAAACAAGCACCATGCCATTGTCTGAACAAAGCAAACGTGAACTGCGTGGTCGCGGACACAGCCTGAAACCCGTCGTCAGCATCGGCAGCGCCGGCTTCAGCAAGGCCGTCCAGCGGGAGATTGACCTGTCGCTGGAACATCACGAGTTGATGAAAATAAAACTCGGCGCGGCTGATCGCGACACACGCAAGGCGCTGATTGACGATATCTGCACCCGCTGCAATGCCGAACTGGTACAGGCCATCGGGCACATAGCACTGATCTACCGCAAGAAACAGGACCATTGATCCTTACATTAAACGTTGAAAAATCCGATGTAGCCCGGGTGCAGGCCCGAAGGGCCGGAACCCGGGGTAAGCAGCGTCCCCGGATTCCACTGCGTTACATCCGGGCTACAAAGTGTGTCACTCAATCCTGCAAGGCTCGATAGTCGGGCTGGCGCGCCGCAACCAGCGCCAGGCCCAGCACACTGGTCAGCAGGAACAACACACTGGCAATCCCGTGCAGTTGTCCAAACCGGGGCGTGTCGGTTAAACCCTGCACACGCAGCTCGGCCACCATCGGCGTAACGACAAACTGGCCAACCATGACCAGTAACAACATGCAGGCAATCACGATCAGGCGCCAGTTGATACCCCTGTATTGCAAACCATTCAACAGCAGCAACACGCCGCCACAGGCGAGGCCAAGATAACCGGTCAGGGTAAACAGGACACCCGCAAGACTGCCGGCAAGTGCGCGATCATCCAGTTCGGCAAACAGTACCGGGGCGACGATGAAACCAACCACCCACAGTGAACCGACCCACAGGGTCAGCAGAATGCGTTCGACAGCAGAAACAACTTGGCCAGCCAGGGGGGAAATCATGCGCGCTTGAAAGCCGCCTTAGCACAAGAATGCCAGCCTTTGATCCCGACTTCATACCTCGACCGTAGGGCCGGATTCATTCGGCCAGTCAGTACATGCTGAGACTGTTGGCCGAATGAATTCGGCCCTGCAATTCGGGTGTAAGAGGTCAGTGCAGCGCCCTAGATATAGCGGACTTCGACAATTTCCAGGCTGCGCTCGCCACCCGGTACCGTAACCGACACGACATCACCCTCTACCTTGGCAATCAGGGCGCGAGCAATCGGTGAATTGACCGAGATCATACCCACCTTGATATCGGCCTCATCCTCGCCAACAATCTGGTAGATCACCGCTTCCTCGGTGTCCTCGTCCATTAACTCGACGGTACAACCGAACACGACCTTGCCACTGGCATCCAGTGTGCTCACATCCACGATCTGGGCATGACTCAGCTTGCCCTCGATCTCCTTGATACGGCCCTCGGCAAAACTCTGCTGCTCGCGCGCGGCATGGTATTCGGCATTCTCTTTCAGGTCACCGTGGGCGCGCGCCTCGGCAATCGCCTGAATAATACGCGGGCGCTCGACCGTCTTCAGCCGCGACAGTTCCTCGCGCAGCTTTTCCGCACCCTTCGCAGTAATCGGTACTTTCTTTGACATCGTTGTTACTCCTGATGTAAATCCTGCAGGCTGGTGACGTTGCCGGTGTCGAGATAATCCAGTGCCATGCAGGTGGCGCGCGCACCGGCCATTGTCGTGCTGTAGGAAATCTTGTTGTGTAAAGCGGTTCTGCGGATAGTAAATGAATCCGCGATCGCCTGTTTACCCTCGGTGGTGTTGACGATCAGGTCAATCTGGCCATTCTTGATCATGTCAACGACATGCGGACGCCCTTCCATGACCTTGTTGACCACACCGCACTCAATGCCGTCGGCAGAAATCGCTGCCGCGGTACCGCGTGTGGCAACCAGCTTGAAGCCCTTGGCCTGCAGGTCACGCGCCAGACGAACCACATCATCCCGGTCTGCCTTGCGCACGCTCAGGAAGGCCGTGCCTGCAACCGGGACAGCATTACCGGCGCCCTGCTGCGCCTTGGCAAAGGCCTCGCCGAATGTCTGGCCGATACCCATCACCTCACCGGTGGACTTCATCTCGGGTCCGAGCAGCGGGTCCACGCCCTGAAACTTGATAAACGGGAACACCGCCTCCTTCACCGAGAAGAACGCCGGGGTACTGAACTCGGTCAGACCCTGCTCCCTGAGGGACTTGCCTGCCATGACGCTTGCCGCAATCTTGGCGAGCGGCCGTGAGGTCGCCTTGGAGACAAACGGGACGGTACGCGAGGCGCGCGGGTTGACCTCGATCAGGTAGATTTCATCATTCTTGACCGCAAACTGGGTGTTCATCAGGCCGAGCACCTTGAGTTCTTTCGCCATGCGCGTTACCTGGTCACACATGCGGGCCTGCACATCCGCGCTGAGGGTATAGGGTGGCAAGGAACAGGCCGAGTCGCCGGAATGTACGCCGGCCTGCTCGATGTGTTCCATGATGCCGCCGATCAGCACGTCCTCACCGTCCGAGATGGCATCAATATCCACCTCGACGGCATCATCGAGAAAGCGATCCAGCAATACCGGCGAGTCATTGGAAACCTGCACTGCCTCGCGCATGTAACGCGCCAGGTCCTCTTCGGAATAGACGATTTCCATCGCCCGGCCACCCAGTACATAGGACGGACGCACCACCAGCGGGTAGCCCACCTGGTCGGCGAGCTCCATGGCCTGCTCCGCCGTCGAGGCAAGCTGGTTGCAGGGCTGCAGCAGCCCGAGCTTATGAACCATCTGCTGGAAACGCTCACGGTCTTCCGCGTGATCAATGGCATCCGCCGAGGTGCCGATGATGGGCGCACCATTTGCTTCCAGGCCACGCGCGAGTTTTAACGGCGTTTGCCCGCCGTATTGCACAATGACACCCTTCGGCGACTCGACATGTATGACTTCCAGGACGTCTTCCAGCGTCAGCGGTTCGAAATACAAACGGTCAGAGGTGTCGTAGTCCGTCGACACCGTCTCCGGGTTGCAGTTGACCATGATGGTTTCAAAGCCATCTGCACGACAGGCCATGGCAGCATGCACGCAGCAGTAGTCAAACTCTATGCCCTGCCCGATCCGGTTTGGCCCGCCACCGAGCACCATGATCTTGTCATTGGTCGTGGGTAGCGACTCGCATTCCTCTTCATAGGTGGAATACATGTAGGCCGTTGAGGTGGCAAACTCCGCGGCACAGGTATCGACACGCTTGTAAACCGGTCGAATACCCAGTTCATGGCGACGCCGCCTTACCTTGCCCTCGGTGCAGTCCAGCAGGTGCGCCAGTCGACGATCGGAAAAACCCTTGCGCTTCAGTTGACGCAAGCTGTCTGCATCAAGCGTCTCGACACTCCTGTCGCGCACGGATTCCTCCAGCGAGACCAGTTCACCGATCTGCACCAGGAACCAGGGGTCGATCGCGGTCAGATCAAACAGGTCTTCCAGTGTCAGGCCGGCACGGAAACCGTCAGCCACGTGCCACAGCCGCTCGGGTCGGGCGATACGCAACTCTTTCGTCAACGTCTCGCGCACATTCCCGGCAGACAGGTCGAAGGTCTCATCAAGCCCGTCCATGCCGGTCTCGAGGCCGCGCAGGGCCTTCTGCAGGGACTCCTGGAAGGTGCGGCCAATGGCCATTACCTCACCCACCGACTTCATCTGCGTTCCGAGCACCCGGTCGGCCTGCGGGAATTTCTCAAAGGTGAAACGCGGCACCTTGGTCACGACATAGTCGATGCTCGGCTCAAAGGATGCCGGTGTCGCGCCGCCGGTAATCTCGTTCTGTAACTCGTCGAGGGTAAAACCGACCGCCAGCTTGGCCGCAACCTTGGCAATCGGGAAACCGGTTGCCTTGGAGGCCAGCGCCGAGGAACGTGATACGCGCGGATTCATCTCGATGACGATCATGCGACCGTCTTCCGGATTGATGGCGAACTGCACGTTGGAGCCACCGGTCTCGACGCCGATCTTGCGCAGCACCGCGTTGGAGGCGTCGCGCATGATCTGGTATTCCTTGTCCGTCAGTGTCTGCGCCGGTGCTACGGTAATCGAATCACCGGTGTGCACCCCCATGGGATCGAGGTTCTCGATGGAACAGATGATGATGCAGTTGTCGTTCCTGTCGCGCACCACCTCCATCTCGAACTCTTTCCAGCCAAGGATGGATTCTTCCAGCAACACCTCGGTGGTTGGTGACAGGTCGAGACCGCGCTCGCAGATACTGACGAATTCTTCCTTGTTATAGGCGATACCGCCGCCGCTGCCGCCCATGGTGAACGACGGCCGGATTATAATGGGGAAGCCGATCGAGGCCTGCACCTGGTGTGCTTCCTCCATGCTGTGCGCGACACTGGCCCGTGGTGTATCCAGGCCGATCTCGGTCATGGCATCGCGAAACAGGCCGCGGTCCTCGGCCATGTCGATGGCCTCGCGACTGGCGCCAATCAACTCGACGCCGAATTTTTCCAGCACACCCTCGCGCACCAGGTCGAGTGCACAGTTCAGCGCGGTCTGCCCGCCCATGGTAGGCAGCAGCGCATCGGGGCGTTCCTTTTCAAGGATGTGCGCGACGGTCTGCCAGTGGACCGGTTCGATGTACACCGCATCGGCCATGTCCGGGTCGGTCATGATGGTGGCCGGGTTGGAGTTCACCAGCACCACGCGGTAGCCTTCCTCGCGCAGCGCCTTGCAGGCCTGCGCACCGGAATAGTCGAACTCGCAGGCCTGGCCGATCACGATCGGGCCGGCACCGATAATCATTACGGTGCTTATGTCGGTACGTTTAGGCATGACTAGCCCTGTGCACTCCGGATGGCTTCGACAAAACGATCAAACAACGGCGCCACGTCGTGCGGACCGGGACTGGCCTCGGGATGCCCCTGGAAGCTGAATGCCGCGCAATCAGTCCGCGAAACGCCCTGCAGTGAACCATCAAACAGTGAACGGTGAGTGGCCACCAGGTTTTCCGGCAGGCTGGCGTCATCGACAGCAAAGCCGTGGTTCTGGCTGGTAATCATCACGCGGCCATCCTCAAGATCCTGCACCGGGTGGTTGGCGCCGTGGTGACCGAATTTCATCTTGACCGTGCGCGCGCCACTGGCGAGTGACAGCAACTGGTGACCGAGACAGATGCCGAAGATCGGCAGGCCGCTGCCCAGCAGCTCCTGAATCGCCCCGATAGCATAATCACAGGGCTCCGGATCACCGGGCCCGTTGGAGAGGAATACACCGTCAGGCTGCAGCGCCAGCACGCCACTGGCCGGCGTCATGGCCGGCACCACGGTCAGCCGACAGCCGCGATCGACGAGCATGCGCAGTATATTGCGCTTCACACCGAAATCGTAGGCCACCACGTGAACAGGCAGCGTTTCACTGGCCGCCGGCTCGGGAAGACCAGAGGCCAGCGTCCAGCTGCCCTGTTGCCAACTGTAGGCCTCCGCGGTCGTTACTTCCTTCGCCAGGTCCATGCCCTTCAGCCCCGGGAAGCTGTTGGCATGTGCCACGGCCGCCTGCTCGTCGAGGGCGTCACCCGCCATGATACAGCCGGCCTGCGCACCCTTGTCACGCAGAATACGGGTCAGGCGGCGCGTATCGATATCGGCGATACCGATTACACCGCGCTCCTTGAGGTAGTCGTCCAGGGATGACTGGCTGCGCCAGCTGCTGGCCAGCAGCGGCAGGTCACGGATAACAAGCCCGGCGCAGTGAATGGCCGCCGCTTCCTCGTCTTCCGGGTTGGTGCCGACGTTACCGATGTGCGGGTAAGTCAGGGTGACAATCTGTTGCGCGTAGGAGGGATCGGTGAGAATTTCCTGGTAACCGGTCATGGCCGTGTTGAAAACCACCTCGCCGGTTATATGTCCATCAATACCAATAGCGGTGCCACGGAATATACTTCCGTCTGCAAGGGCCAACAGGGCCGCCTTCTTCAACAGGACCTCCGCGTCTGACGTAGAAAACGGGAGGGCTCCCGAGGAACCTTCCCGTTTAGAAACTACTGGTTAAACCTTCAAAATTCTGGCGCGAATTGTACTGGATGGGGGGCGAGGTTGTCTATGGTGATAATCGTGAAGCGCCTTCCGGGATGGCACCACAGATTGAATTGCCTGCAGGGGCGGCTTGTAGCCGCGAATCGCGCCTGCAAGGCGCTCCTACAGCACTCGAACCTTCTCAGGCTTGAGCAATCAGCGCAGACCGGTAGCCCGGATGGAGCGCAGCGAAATCCGGGGATGGCTAAACTGGAATCAGGCAATTCCCCGGATTCCGGCGTTCCACGCCTCCATCCGGGCTACAAGGATTTGACCTTCGTCTGGAGACCCAGCACATCCTGCATATCGAACAGGCCAGCCTCCTTGTCCATCAGCCAGCTGGCCGCACGCAGCGCACCGTTGGCAAAGGTCATGCGCGACGCGGCCTTGTGGGTGATTTCCACGATTTCGCCCGCACCGGCAAACATCACCGTGTGATCGCCGACGATATCACCGGCGCGGATGGTCTCGAAACCGATCGTGTTGCGGTCACGCTCACCGGTGTGCCCTTCCCGTCCGTAGACGGCGCAGGTCTCCAGGTCGCGCCCCAGCGCATCGGCGACCACCTCGCCCATGCGCAATGCCGTGCCCGAGGGGGCATCCACCTTGTGGCGGTGGTGCGCCTCGATCACCTCGATATCGACAGCGTCGCCCAGTACACGCGCCGCGGTATCCAGCAATTTCAGGCAGAGGTTCACACCGACGCTCATGTTCGGGGCAAACACGACGGGAATAGCCTGCGCGGCAGCGCTGATCTGCGACTTTTGCTCGCCAGAGAACCCGGTGGTACCGATGACCATACGACGCCCGGCCCTGCGGCAGGCCTCGAGGTTGATCAGGGTCGGCTCGGGACGGGTGAAGTCGATCAGCACGTCGAAATCATCGATGACCGCGCCAATATCCGCACCGACCTCGATACCCAGCTTGCCGACACCGGCAAGGTCACCGGCATCGCTGCCCAGCAGTGAACTCTCGGGATGCTCAAGGGCAACGCTGACCTCGAGTCCGTCGGTATTGTGGCAGGCCTCGATCAGGCTGCGGCCCATGCGGCCGGCCGCACCGGTGATTGCGATTCGCGTCATATGTCTAATTACTATTCCCAATGAATGCGCAGAGAGTGAGAGTTTTAGATGGCTAAGTCAATATGAGTACTTTTTGAGTCGTTTATATCTTTATGTTTCGCCCGTTCGGGCGGGCCTCATAATTTAATCGGGTCTCGCCCCGATGGGCGAGGTACTTTCTCTTGCTTGCCCAAGAGAAAGTACCCAAAGAGAAGTGCACCCGGAGCCCTCACCGGCTTACGCCGGTCTCCTGCGTTCCTCGCCCAGCCGGGGGCGCGCACAACTCGCGCGCTCGCTGGCGCTCACTGCGCTCAGACAGGGTGCGCGCCTGTATCCCGGCCGTGCTGCGGTACTCGGTGAGGGCTACGGGCCTGGGTGGTAGTAGTCAGTGTCGATTGGGTTTTGATGTTCCTCACCCCTTGGCGCAGCCGAGCATCGCAGTAAAGCCCGGGAGAAGCTCGCGCCCTGTTTGAGCGAATCGAGCGTCAGCGAGATCGCGAGTTGCGCGAGCGCCGGGCTTTGCGAGACGCGCAGGGAACCCG
>CAJQNP010000126.1 GCA_905479705.1 uncultured Gammaproteobacteria bacterium | reverse complement strand
GCCGGACGACTGGCAACACAGATCGGCACAAACCTGCTACATCAGCCACAGGGTGGCAAGGGCCTGTTGCTTGGCGGCGTACCCGGTGCCGAGCGCGGTCGCGTGCTGATTATCGGTGCCGGTAATGCCGGGGGCAATGCCGCCGAGATGGCTGCCGCCATGGGCGCCGAGGTCGTGGTCTTTGATCTGCGCCGTGACCGCCTGGCTGCCATGCGTAAAGTCGGCGCCAATGTGACCGGCCTGTATCCCTATCCGGACGCGATCAGGAGTGCCGTTGCGGAGGCCGACCTGCTGATCGGTGCGGCACTGCACACCGGTGAACGCGCCCCGCATATCGTGTCCCGCGACATGGTCGCCTCAATGGCGCCTGGCAGCGTCATCGTGGACGTCTCGGTCGACCAGGGCGGCTGTGTCGAGACCACCCGGCCAACGAACTATGCAGCACCCACCTACATCGAGGAAGACGTGGTGCATTTCGCGGTAACCAACATGCCAGGGGCCGTACCACGCAGCGCCTCGCAGGCCCTGTCTACCGTTTTATTGCCGTTTGTACAGGCACTGACGCGCCCCGACTGGCAGAATAACCCTGCACTGGCGCGCGGTATCAATGTCGCGGCCGGCAAGCTCGTTCACCCGGCGTTGAAAGAATCGCTTGCGTGAAAGGAAAAATCGAATAGAATCTTGCGATTGGCGTAACTACCTATGAAAGAGGATGATTTTGGCACAAGCACGACGTAAATCAGCCAAACCGGCACAAATAACACACCATGTCTCCCGCGGGCTGCGCGAAGGCGCCTTGCTCATTCTGGGTGCTATCGCGATCTTCCTGCTGGTCTCGCTGGCCACCTATCACCCGGCAGACCCGGGCTGGTCCAACAGCGGCGCCTATACACAGATTCACAATGCCGGCGGCCTCATCGGTGCCTGGCTGGCCGATGTCCTGCTGTACCTGCTGGGCTACCTCGCCTACCTGTTTCCCGTCATGGTCGGTTACAGCGGCTGGCTGGTCTATCGCGGCCATTCACCGGCCGGGGGTATCGACCTGCATGTGCTGGCCGTGCGCTGGTCCGGTTTCCTGCTTACCGTCGCCTCCGGTTGCGGACTGGCCACCCTGGAGTCGGGTGGCAGCAACGCGGGATTGCCCGCGGGCAGCGGCGGCGTGCTGGGCAATGTGGTTGGTAACAGTCTCGTCGATGTCGTCAGTCCCATTGGCGCAACCCTGTTCCTGTTCGCCCTGTTTCTGACCGGCGTCACCCTGTTTACCGGCATGTCGTGGCTGGTCGTCATGGACTTTATCGGCAAGCACACCCTGGTCGCCGTGGATTACGCCTATGCCTGGGCCAGCGAGATACCCGAAAAGCTTGAGGCGCGGCGAGCCCGCAGCAAGCGCGTCGAGGTCATCAAGGCCAGCCAGGAGAAGGTCGCCAAGCGCAAACCGGTACGCATCGAACCGGTGATCGAGAAACCCCGGCCAAGCGAGCGCAAGGAACGCGAACGCCAGGTACCGCTGTTCGATCCACCGGCCAACTCCGAACTGCCGCCGCTGTCCCTGCTGGACGAACCGCGCCCGGCCGAGGAGGGTTATTCCAACGCCGCGCTGGAAGCGATGTCGCGCCTCGTCGAGATGAAACTGCTGGACTTCAACATCGAGGTTGAGGTCGTTGCCGTCAACCCGGGGCCGGTGATCACCCGCTTCGAACTGGACCTCGGGCCCGGCGTCAAGGTCAGCCAGGTGTCGAACCTTGCCAAGGACATTGCCCGCGCACTGTCAGCCATCAGCGTGCGCGTCGTCGAGGTCATCCCGGGCAAGTCGGTGATCGGACTCGAGATCCCCAATGAACACCGCTCCATCATCAGCCTCGGCGAGATCCTGAACACTCGCGAATACGATGATTCCCACTCGCCCCTGACCATGGCGCTTGGCAAGGACATCAGCGGGGTGCCCGTGGTGGTTGACCTGGCGCGCATGCCACACCTGCTGGTTGCCGGTACCACCGGTTCAGGTAAATCGGTGGGTATCAATGCCATGATCCTCAGCCTGCTGTACAAGACCCTGCCCAAGGACGTGCGGCTCATCATGATCGATCCCAAGATGCTGGAGTTGTCCGTCTATGAGGGCATCCCGCACCTGCTGACCCCGGTCGTGACCGACATGAACGAGGCCGCCAACGCACTGCGCTGGTGTGTCGGTGAAATGGAACGGCGTTACAAGTTGATGGCGGCACTCGGCGTGCGCAACATCAGCAACTACAACCGCAAGGTCATCGACGCAGAGGAGGCCGGCGAACCGATCCCGGACCCGCTGTTCAAACCGGAAGAGGCGCTGGAAGGCACCGAGCACCCGGTGCTGCAGCCCCTGCCGTATATCGTCATCGTCATCGACGAACTGGCGGACATGATGATGGTGGTCGGCAAGAAGGTCGAGGAACTGATCGCCAGACTGGCACAAAAGGCCCGTGCTGCCGGCGTGCACCTGATACTCGCCACTCAGCGCCCGTCGGTCGACGTCATCACCGGCCTGATCAAGGCCAACATCCCGACCCGCATCGCCTTTCAGGTGTCATCGAAGATTGACTCGCGCACCATCCTCGACCAGATGGGCGCGGAGCAGTTACTCGGTCATGGTGACATGCTCTACATGGCACCGGGCACCAGTGTTCCCGTGCGCGTGCACGGTGCGTTTGTCTCCGACCAGGAGGTCCACAAGGTCGCCGGACACCTCAAGGGTAAATCAGAGCCGGAATACATGGCCGAGATTCTGGAAGGCTCATCCGAACCCGTTCCCGGTCTGTCGGCAACCAACGCCGGCGGCAGCGGAGTCGACGATACCGAATCGGATCCGCTGTATGACCAGGCCGTGGCCATCGTCACCGAGACCCGCCGCGCATCCATCTCGGGTGTCCAGCGTCGTCTGAAGATCGGCTACAACCGCGCGGCCAGAATGATCGAGTGCATGGAAGAGACCGGCATCGTCAGCCCGATGGAAAGCAACGGCAATCGACAGGTGCTGGCACCGCCGCCACCGGACGCATGAGCACCTCACGACTTCTCTGCGTCATTGGCGGACTGCTGCTGGGCGTCTGCCAGCCATTGCTGCTGGCCGCACCGCCTGACTACTTCACCGATTTCTTCAACGACCTGGACACACTGCAGGCCGACTTTGACCAGCAGGTAATGGATGGCAACCGGCAGTTATTGCAATCATCCAAAGGACAGATGTGGATACAGCGACCAGGCCGCTTCCGCTGGAATTACGAATCACCGTACCGGCAACAACTGGTTGCCGACGGTAAACACTTCTGGTCATACGACGAAGACCTTGAGCAGGCCACCGTGCAACCGGCCGCGGAGGTGATCACCTCAACCCCGGCGATACTGCTGAGCGGCGGCAAGCCACTGGAGTCACTGTTCACGATCGAGCCGTCAGCTGCGACGGAAGGTTCGCAAAGTGTCGTACTGGTCCCGAAATCGGACGACAGCAATGTGATCCGGCTGTCCGTGCACTTCACCGGCAAACTGCTGACCCGCATCGACGCGGAAGACAGCTTTGGCAATACCACCCTGTTCAGCTTCACCAACATGCAGCGCAATTCGAAGCTGGACAGCACGCTGTTCAGCTTCACACCACCGGCCGGCACCGATGTCATAGGTGACGTCAACTAGCCAGCCGTTTGCTCGCCGCTACCATGTCTGCACCCTCTGCCGCCTATCGCCCACTCGCCGATCGCATGCGGCCGCTGTCACTGGACGGCTATGTCGGCCAGGGACACATCCTTGGCCCCGGCAAACCCCTGCGTCGTGCCATCGAGGAAGGCAACCTGCACTCCATGGTGTTGTGGGGGCCACCGGGCACCGGCAAGACCACGCTGGCGAGAATGCTGGCCGAGCAGACCCACGCGGAATTTCTCACCCTGTCGGCGGTGCTCGCCGGAGTCAAGGACATCCGTAACGCCGTCGCGGCCGCGCGGCAGATCCGCGAACTCGAGTCGCGACTGACCATCCTGTTCATCGACGAGGCACACCGCTTCAACAAGGCGCAGCAGGATGCCTTTCTGCCTTACGTCGAGGACGGCACGGTGATCTTTATTGGCGCCACCACTGAAAACCCGTCATTCGAGCTGAACAGTGCATTACTCTCGCGCGCGCGCACCTACGTGCTGAAGCGCCTCGAGCCGGTGGATCTGCGCAGCATCATCGATGCCGCGATCAACGATGACGAGGCTGGTCTGGGTCAGCTGCAGCTGGATTTTGCAGCCGAACTGCGCGACCGGCTTGCGCAGGCGGCCGACGGTGATGCCCGGCGTGTCCTCAACCTGCTGGAGATTGCCGCGGACCTGGCAGTCGAGGTCGATGGCAGGTCGGTGATCCAGGAGGAGACCCTGAACGAGGTCATCGCAGGCGGCACGCGGCGCTTCGACAAGGGCGGGGATGATTTCTACGACCAGATATCCGCATTGCACAAGAGTGTGCGCGGCTCATCGCCGGATGCCGCCCTGTACTGGCTGGTCCGCATGCTCGATGGCGGTTGTGACCCCTTGTACATTGCACGCCGCGTGGTGCGCATGGCCTCGGAGGATATCGGCAATGCCGATCCACGCGCCCTGACACTGTGTCTGAATGCCTGGGACGTACAGGAACGTCTCGGCAGCCCTGAAGGCGAGCTGGCACTGGCCCAGGCGGTTATCTACATGGCCTGCGCCGCCAAGAGTAATGCCGTCTACAAGGCCTACAATGCCGCGCGTGCCGGGATTGGCAAGACCGGTTCGCTGGAGGTGCCGGTACACCTGCGCAATGCACCGACCCGGTTGATGAAGGAGCTGGGCTACGGCAGGGCCTATCGTTATGCGCACGACGAACCGGAAGGCTATGCCGCCGGCGAGCACTACCTGCCGGATGACATGCCAGAGCCGGGCTACTACCAGCCGGTCCCGCGCGGCCTGGAGATCCGGATTGCCGAGAAACTGGCCCATCTACGCGAGCTGGACAAAAAGGCCCGCAAGGACGGCTAGCCTGACGGCGGGCGTGGTGCGAATCTCACAGGCGGCGTGTACCATTGGCGGCCATGAAAACCGGGCAGACAACATGACCCAGGCACTGGCCATAGCCGCCGGTGGCGCCCTGGGTGCGCTGCTGCGTTACTGGACGGCACTAGCCGTGCACAGCAGGCTGGGGGCGGCGTTTCCCTATGGCACCCTGACAGTCAATGTGCTGGGCAGCCTGCTGATGGGATTCCTGTATATATGGCTGCTTGACCGTCTTGCGGCCGGACCGGCGCTGCGCGGTTTCCTGCTGATCGGCGTGCTGGGTGCCTTTACGACTTTTTCGACCTTTTCGATGGAGACCCTCAACCTGGTAGAGGCCGGTCATCTCGGCAAGGCCTTTGCCAATATCGTGCTGAGCGTCAGCGTGTGTGTCGCCGCGGCGGCACTGGGCGTTTTTACAGCGAGGCAGTTATGAACAAACTGGATGTTACCTTTGTCCGAATCTACCTGACCGAAAGCGAGGGGCTGATGGAAGACCTGCTCAAGCGCCTGCATGATGAGGAGAAGGTACAGGGTGTCACCGTGTTTCGTGGCATCAGCGGCTTTGGCAAGTCCGGCAAGCTGCACGCGTCATCACTGCTCGACATGTCACTCGATCTACCCCTGGTTATGGAGTTCTTCGACGTCCCGCAAAAGGTTGATGGCATCCTCGAACACCTGCGCAAGGACATAGAACCCGGTCACATCGTCAGCTGGCCGGCAACACTGGTTGTGTAATCCACAACCGTTTAATCGTTTTCCCGTTACCGAAGGATTCACATGCTCGACCCAAAATTATTACGCAGCGATCTCGACGCGGTCAGCCAGCAACTGGCACGACGCGGCTTCACCCTTGACACCGGCACCCTGCAGACACTGGAAGAACGGCGCAAGGCTATCCAGGTCGAGACACAGGAATTACAGGCCGAGCGCAACAGCCGCTCAAAGGGCATTGGCAAGGCCAAGGCCGCCGGCGAGGACATCGCCCCTCTGCTGAAAGAGGTCGAGGGTCTCGGCGACCAGCTCAAGGCGAAGGAGCAGGAACTCGCGCTGTTGCAGGACGAACTGACTGGCCTGCTGATGGGGATCCCCAATATCCCGCATGAGTCGGTGCCCGCCGGCAAGGGCGAGGAAGACAATCCCGTGCTCAGGACCTGGGGCGAGCCGACGGCCTTCGGGTATGAGGCCAGGGACCACGTTGCCCTTGGCGAACAACTCGGCCAGCTGGATTTCGAGGCCGCATCACGGCTCACGGGATCACGCTTCTGTGTCATGCAGGGGCCACTGGCCCGGCTGCAGCGTGCGCTGACCCAGTTCATGCTGGATACGCACACGCGTGATCATGGCTACCGGGAAGTGTATGTGCCGTATCTCGTGAATGCCGACAGCCTGCGAGGCACCGGGCAGCTGCCGAAGTTCGAGGAAGACCTGTTCAGGACCAGTGGCGAGGCAGACTACTACCTGATCCCCACGGCCGAGGTACCGGTCACCAACCTGGCACGCGGCTCGATACTCGAGGCAGACCAGCTCCCCGTGCGCTACACGGCACACACACCCTGTTTTCGCTCGGAAGCCGGCTCTTACGGCAAGGATACCCGCGGCATGATTCGCCAGCACCAGTTCGAGAAGGTCGAGCTGGTGCAGCTGGTAGCACCGGGACAGTCGTATGACGCACTGGAACAGCTCACCGGCCATGCCGAGACCATCCTTCAGCAATTGCAATTGCCTTACCGGGTCGTCACCCTGTGCAGCGGTGACATCGGCTTTTCAGCGGCCAAGACCTACGACCTCGAGGTATGGTTACCGGGCCAGCAGAAATACCGCGAGATTTCCTCGTGCAGCAACTTCGAGGCCTTTCAGGCTCGCCGTATGCAGGCACGCTGGCGCAACCCGGAAACCGGCAAGCCGGAGCTGCTGCATACCGTCAACGGCTCCGGCCTGGCGGTCGGGCGCGCACTCGTTGCTGTCATGGAGAATTACCAGCAGGCCGACGGCAGCATACAAATTCCCGATGTATTGAAGCCCTACATGGGTGGCATTGAAGTCATTGAAAAAACGTGAGGACTCGCATGATGTGTAAATTT